>NZ_JAHPPD010000039.1 GCF_019061365.1 Lentilactobacillus dabitei | reverse complement strand
TCAAAACAAAAAGAGCCCTAATCACAAAGTGATTAGAACTCGAATTTAGTTTCACCAACAACAGTTGACGAAGAGCCAGAAGAACCAACCATTCCAACATCCGGAATAATTGGTCCTTCTTGTTAAATTTCCGGGATCAAAACGCGGACTCCCAGTCTTTCATTTAGTCATTTAGATTTAAATTACATTGCATCTGGGGCTTTAACTCCCAACAAGTTAAGTGATTCCTTCAACACAATCGATACAGCCTTAACCAGTGATAAACGAGCACCTAATTGGTCATCTTCAACCAGAATCTTTGAGTGAGCATAATATTTGTTAAATGCTTTAGCTAATCTCAATGAATACTTAGCGATCTCTGATGGTTCGAAGTCCTTGCAGGCACTCTTAACAATGTCAGGGAATTCCTTCAATGAAGTAACGGTTTCCCAAGCTGCAGGGTCATCAAGAGATTTATTCGCCCCATGGAAATCGATGTCGTTGGCCTTATGAAGAATACTTTCGGCTCTGGCATGTGAGTATTGAACATATGGACCGGTTTCCCCTTCGAACTTCAGTTGATCTTCAAGGACAAAGTCGATGTTATTGGTTCGTTCGTTCTTCAAATCACCGAAGATAATTGCGCCAACCCCAACTTCATTGGCAACTTCTTCTTTATTTGGCAAATCAGGATTTTTATCTTCAATTTGTTTTTTAGCCAAATCGATAGCGTCATCCAAAACTTTGTCCAACAAGATAATTCGACCAGAACGAGTTGATAATTTCTTTCCGTTAACGGTAATCAAGCCAAATGGAATATGATGAAGATTTTCAGCTGATGGCAAGCCCATTTCAAGCAGGACAGCTTTCAATTGTTGGAAGTAGTATGTTTGTTCTGAACCAACGACATAAAGGTTCATAGCTGGTTTGTAGGTTCTGTCACGGAAAATTGCGGTGGCAATATCACGGGTGATGTACAGAGTGGCGCCATCACTCTTCAAAATCAAAGCAGGATTTAGATTGTACTTGTCGAGGTTAACAACTTGCGCACCTCTGGATTCAACAAGTAAGCCCTTATCTTTAAGAATCTGAATTCCTTCATCCATCTTATCGTTATAAAATGCTTCACCATTATAAGTATCAAAAGTGACACCCAATTTTTCATAAATCTTATTGAATGATTCAAGGGAAACTTTTCGGAACCATTTCCACAAGAAGACCTCTTCTTCATTGCCCTCTTCAAGTTTCTTGAAGGTCTCACGGGCCTCATCATCCAACTCAGGATGTTCTTTGTCTTCTTGATGGAACTTAACATAATACTTAACTAAGTTATTAATTGGGTCTTTCTTAACGTCTTCCTCGTTACCCCATTTTTTGTAGGCAACAATCAATTTTCCAAATTGAGTTCCCCAGTCACCAAGATGATTATCCTTGATTGGATGATACCCATTTTTAACCAAAATTTTGGCGATTGAGTTACCGATAACAGTTGAGCGCAAGTGACCCATTGAAATGGGCTTGGCAATGTTAGGTGAGGACATATCAATTGGCACATTACCACCCTTACCATGATCGTTTTGACCATAGGCGGCGCCTTGCTCAATGACATCGGTCAGAACCTCATTGCTAAATTGACCTTTATCTAAGAAGAAGTTAATGTAAGCACCCTTAGCCTCAACCTTTTCGTACGATGATTGGTCAATTTTACCAACCAGATTCTCGGCTATCTGATTAGGGGCCTTATGCAAAACCTTTGCTAAAACGAATGCCGGAAATGCTAAGTCACCCATTGCTTGGGTCTTAGGTTGTTCCAACTTCTCATAAACTTCTGCTGATGATAATTCGTCATTCAAGACACTTAAAATTGAATTTGTCACTTGTGCTTTATAATCCATTACTATTTCCCTCCGTCTATAAATATACAAAAAGACTCTTACAAAAAATTGCAAGAGACGAGTAAACCCGCGGTACCACTCCATTTGATAAAAATATCCGCTCAACTTATTAAATTACTATTCTAAAAAGCGCGCTTCGTTGACTCAATACTTCGGCTCTCACCATCCCGAATTCGCTAGATATTCAGCAACCAACTACTACTCTTTTATCATTGAATAAATATAACATACCAGATGTATAATAACTGGTTAACAGTAGAAATGTCAACCTCATTCGATCATCAATCCGGTGATCCGTAGCTAGGAACACTACGAAGCGGGTAACGGGAATCGGACCCGCGACGCAAGCTTGGGAAGCTTGAATTTTACCACTAAACTATACCCGCATAGCAAAGATAATTATATCACGCAAAATTACCTTTGTCATAAAGTTTTGAAATTTGTAAAAGAACGGCAATAGATATTGCTTTTTCTGGTCGGATTATTGATACTTAAGTAAAGAGGTGTTCTGAATGTGGATTATACTGAACTATTTTTGTTGGGCAGTCTTTTTCGTTAACTTAATCTGGGGTCTCATCCGGCCGATCAAGAAACGAGTAATCGACTCAATGATGATCTCCAGGTTATTCTACTGGATGATCATTATTAGTCAAGTTGTGATTGCGCTTCGCTCTTTTCACCGGCATCCACTGATTGTTGCTATTGGTGCTGTCACGACGTTAGCGATCATCGCGCTCAGTGAAAATGCATACGGTCGCAAACAGGATACTCACTATACCCCAAAGCTCCTTTGGCTATTGGTAATTGCAACTCCTATTGCCATCGCAATTCAAACTTTCGTCAACTATTAATTAGTTGGCTATTTTTTTTGCTTCCTCAGCTGTTGAACCAGCTCAATTGAGCGTTTGGCCAGAACATCTTGAGAATCGATGACCGGATAACCATGATCGCCCGCCCGCTGTTGGGCAACTGATAGTTCTGTACAACCCAAAACGACGATATCGCAATGAAATTGATCAACCATTTTGGCTAAAATATCATGATAAAGTTTGGCATCAACATAATCCTTCTGCTTCACATCATCATAAATTAATTCCATTGTTTGATCGGCAACTTCCGCAGTGGGTTTGAACAATTCATAACCGGCATCGATTATTTCTTTATCATAAATACCGTCATGAAGTGTCCCATTTGTGGCAATTAAACCAACTTTGCGGGCATTAGGAACCATGGTCTTAATTTTCTTGATTGTTTCATGCGGCATATTCAGAATTGGAATCGTCGTCAATGCCTGAAGCTCATCATAGAAATAATGGGCAGTATTACATGGGATCGCAAAAAATGCTGGTTGAAGCTGACTTTGTTGCTTAATGTCAGCTGCTAACGGCAGAAAAGGATTGGGCTTCTTGTGATCCATAATATAATCGGTCCGATCAGGAATTGTGGCATGATTAACTAAGATGTAATTGAGATAATCTTGATCCTTGGTTGCCGGTGTCTGTTCATTTAAAAGATGAATAAACGTTTCGGTTGCTTCGGTCCCCATGCCACCAATAATTGTAAAAAAGTTATCCATAAATAATCAGTCCTTACTTGGCAACGAAATAGCGCTTAAAGTTCTTTGCGTAGTTATGGAACATCCATTTGTATAACACAAAACGTTTGATACTCTTATCCTTACCATACCAGAAAGTATCACCGTATCGGCCTTCATTGATCAATTGAAGCGCCTCTTTTTTGGCTTCGTTTTCTTTTGCATACTTTTTAAAGATCTGAGTTGAAACGCCCAGCCACAAGAAATATTTATTTCGATCTTGGTTAGCGTAAAGGGTCGGTTTGTCCTTAAGAGAGTCAAAAACATAATCTTGAACAACCCAATCAGCCAATTGGTAACCATTTAAAGTCACAAAGAAGCTACTCCGGCCAGTCCGCAAGTTGATTTCAAATAACTTATAGGAGTTGTCCCTGGTATCAAATTTGATATCAAAGTTTGCATAGCCGGTAAACTTAATTTCCTCCAAAAACTTTTGGACGCGGTCATAAATATCTTGATTGAATTCCGGAATGATCGCGACGTAATTACCGATTGCAGAAGGAGACGGGTCCTCAAGAAGTGGATGCCCCAAGCACATCAGCTTAACCTGGTGATTCTTATCAACATAGACGTTCAATGTCCGCATATTGCTGTCATCACCTGGAATGAAGTCTTGAAGGATAAAATCTGATGTGTAGCCGTTATCATAACTTTTAGCAACCACGTCTTTAAACTCAGATTCGCTTTGAATGATAAATGCCTTTTTGCGGCCTTCAAAATGAATATCCAGCCATTCAACACTATTCGCTGGCTTCAGCGCCACTGGATACCCAAATGGCTGGTTGATATCCTCACCAGATTCATACATTTGCTTTGAGATGATCTTGGTCTTTGGGTACGGCAAATCGTACTTGTCGCACATTTTGTAAAAATTCTCTTTGTCGTTCAACTTTTTGATCAAGTCGTAGTCAATGTACGGGCAGACAAAGACATCTTCCAATTCCGACTTATGTTTGGAAATCAGTTCAGCATAACCATCACCGCACCCAATTAGAATGACTGGTTCATTGTGATCAGCATATCGCTGTTTAATTCGTTTCATGGAATTGATCCAAGTTGGGTCCTCGCTAAAACCTGGAATTAGTTCGAGATCAACTACTTTGGTATAACGGGTTGGAGCAAGTTGAACCTCAGCAAATGCTTTGACCGGCTTCCCATAAATTTCATAAAGGCAGCGAGCCATTCCGTACACATTAAAATCACTCCCCAAAAGAACTGGGGTAAAATCCGCTTCTTGATTATCCATTTGATTAAAGTCCTTTCACGAGATTAGCAACAATTGCCGCATCCCCAGCATAAGGCACATTTTGACCATTGATTTTCTGAAAGGCATCATGTCCTTTGCCAGCAACCAACACAACGTCACCTGGTAAACTTTCAGTCACGGCTTTCGTGATTGCAGCTTTACGATCGGCAATGTAAGAAACTGCAACTTTATCATGATCAATATGTTGGGATATTGTTTCCGCAATTACTTTCGGATCCTCAGTTGCCGGATCATCAGTCGTTAAATAAGCCTTATTGGCAAACTCGCCAATTGCTTTTCCAAGTCCTTCCCGACGGTCAATTCCTTTATCGCCGGTGCTGCCAGTGATCACAACAATTTGCCCCTTGGATTGTTGTTCTTTGATGAAATTCAACACGGAATGCAAGCTACCATAATTGTGGGCATAATCCACATAAATGGTCCCATGCTCTTTAGTTGGATAAATTTCCATTCGGCCAGGGACTGTTGTGTGAGCTAAACCATATTCGATATCAGCAACGCTTGCCCCCATCAAGCCACTCGTAATTGCAGCGGTCACGGCATTACCCTCATTGTAGTCGCCGGGAATGCTAATTGTGTAATTGCCATCAATAGCCAGCTTCTTTGCATGATTGGTATTGGCAGTAATCGAAATTTTGTTACTGGTCAACGAATCCTCCAGTGATTGATACTGAAAATCAACTGGGATTCCAAGTTCGGTTACCTCAGCTTCCCGACCATAAATGTAGATGTTTTCTGGCTGGGTCGTCGTCTTGGCAGCATAATAAATGTCTCTGATGTGCGTTCCATCAGCATTCAAAATACAAATATTAGAGTTAACCAAAAGCTGTTCTTTGCAGTGTAAGTAATCCGCAAACGTTGGGTGTTCATTTCGGCCAATGTGATCTGGCGAAATGTTCAAAAACACCCCAACATCGTAATGAAGCCCATAAACGCGATTTTTCTTATAGGCCTGAGAAGAGACTTCCATTACCAAATGTGTCATCCCGTTTTGGACAGCAGCGTTCATATTTGTGAACAAGTCCAATGATTCTGGAGTCGTCAAACTGGACTTCACAACATCGTTGGCAGTATTCCCTACCACCGTGTTGATAGTGGAGAATAAAGCAACTTTTTGTTGATAGGTTCTATCTAAAATTGACTTTGCAAAATAGGCCGAAGTCGTTTTCCCTTTGGTTCCGGTAAACGCAATTGTCGGCAATTGATTCTGCGGGAACCCAAAAAATACCGCACTTAACAGCGACATTGATTTTTGGATATCATTCACGATAATACCGGGAATCGCAACATTGGTGAATTCTTGTTCAGAAACGTAAGCAATCGCACCTCGATTCTGAGCATCCAACAAATAGCTTGCTTTAAAATTACCCTTACAAAAGAACAGGCTTTTTCCTGAAACCAATTTAGAATTGTACGCAATTTGCTTAAAATTGAGACTTAAGTTGCTCAATTGACTTTTCACTAATAAATGATGTTCGTTTAAAATCACCAAAGCTTCGTCAAGAGTAATTTGTGCCAACTTATGCACCTTCCATTTCCTTACGAATTCTAAATTTGTGTTCTATGAACCAAACTAACGGTATTTTCAGTGGTATCTTCAGGGAAGTATACCTGGTACCAGAGAATGAAGGTATAGATTGTGAAGATTTTTTGCATGTTGGACTTACCTTCAGCATGTTCTTTTAATAAACGGTCAAGTTGTTCAGTGTTAAAGAACTTCTGACCCGTATCTGAATGGAACGCGTGCACGATGCGTTCATGATATTTTGGATCATTAATCCAGCTGGCAATCGGTGATGGGAAACCGAGCTTCTCTTTCAGGGCTGTCTTCTTAGGCATTTCCCGTTCAGCGGCTGTCCGCAAGGCAATCTTCGTTTCATCTGGGGTAATTCGGGTCTTAACCGGCATGGTTTCCGCAAACTTGGCAACCTCTTTGTCAACGAAAGGAACTCGAACTTCCAGTGAATTACACATACTCATTCGATCAGCTTTATGCAAAATATCATAAGGAAGCCAAGTGTTAATATCGAAATACTCCATTTGAGTCATTTCATCCTTGTCAGCAACATCGTCAAAAATGTGCTTCGTATATGCACCGGAATCGGTATTGATTGACGGATCTTTCAGTACCTTATTTCGATCTTCGTAGTTGAAAACATAATTAACTCGATAATATCGTTCACTTAACGGTTGGGCGCCCCGCATTAAGAAACGCTTACCATGAAACCTTGGCAGGCGTTTTGCAACTGCTGCTAAGCCTTTACGTACCGGCTTGGGAACGTATTTCTGATAGCGATCAAATGGAATTGCTTCCAAATACGTGTTATAACCACCGAAGAACTCGTCAGCTCCTTCACCGGATAAGGCAACCTTCACGTGCTTGGAAGTCTCTCGTGACAGATAATAGAGCTGAATTGCAGCGGGATTTGATAACGGCTCATCCATGTAGTACATCATGGTTGGTAGGAAGTTGAAGTAGTCATCGCCATCCATGTAAATTGGCGTGTTCTTCTGTTGAATTGTTTTGGCAAACTCTGTCGACCAAGCGAGTTCACTATATTTAGAATGGTGGAACCCAATTGAAAATGACTGAATTGGCTTAAGCTTAGCCGCTTCATTCAATACGTAACTGGAATCAATCCCACTTGACAAGAAGCTGCCGACTTCAACATCGGCGATCATATGTGCTTTCACAGAATCATCAACCAACTTACCAATTTTATCGGCATCACCTTCAATCGTCTGACTATTATCAATGTGATCATAGTTGAATTTAAAGTAACGGTGGGTTTCAGTCTTGCCGTTCTTGTGAAGGAAATATTGGCCAGGAAGTAATTTGTAAACATTCTTAAACATGGTTTCTCTAGACGGAATAAATTCAAAGCTCAAATGGATTGGCAGAAGTCTGAGGTTTAATTCCTTCTTGAAATTTGGATGCTCCAAAAATGCCTTGATTTCTGATCCCCAAAGGAAGGAATCCCCATCGTCATAATAGTATAATGGCTTGATACCAAAGTGATCTCGGGCGCCAAAAACCTCATTCTTCTTTTGATCATAGATCACAAATGCAAACATCCCGCGAAGTTTGTCAAGAAGTGCAGGTCCCCACTCCTCATAACCATAAATCAGGACTTCAGAATCAACATCTGTTCGGAACTTATAACCCAAGTCACGCAATTCTTCCCGGATTTCTTTATAATTGTAAATTTCGCCATTAAACGTTAACACTTTGGTCTTGTCAGCGTTATACATCGGCTGGCCACCATGGGCTAAGTCAATAATGGAAAGTCGGCGGAATCCCATGGACACGTCGTTATTAGCAAAATAAGCTTCGTCATCAGGTCCACGATGCTTAATTCTATCTGCCATATCATTAATTGTATTTTCAGGAACATCTTTTTGGTTAACGTAACCAACAAATCCGCACATAACTTATTCCCCTTTTACTAATTCAATCTTCATCAAAACATAACGCCTATTATTTTATCAGATAACGACCCAAGCTACCAGTAGTATAATGTTTTCTTAAAAAAGGTCCAAGAAAACAAATTAAAAATAGCTGAATTTTGTTTTAGCATTATTTTACGTTATAATTTAATTAAGAGTTAAAAAGCATTGAAGGGAGCGGTATTTATGGATGAAATCGTATTTTTCAACCCGGGCGATTCAATTGGCAACTTTCATGATCACAATGAAGCTGTCAAAACTGCTCAAATTTATAAAGAAAAACAAAATCAGAACAAACGAGTCCTCGTCGTTCACGGCGTTGATAACAAAGATTTTGATATTTTCTTGGCAGACGATGTTGTTTCCCACGATAATGAAAAAAACGCGATTCAAAAACCATACAAGGTTTCGGATCGTTTATAGTTAGACACAAAGTAAAAGAGCCGATAGTGATAAGCTATCCGCTCTTTATTTTTTTGGAAACAATTTGGTTCCTCTTTTAAATTATTCATCCTTAGCATTCACAACTAACACTTTGGTTGTGGCGTTACGAACGACATAAGCAGTTGTTGAACCAATCAATACCCGATTCAATGCATCAACACCGGATTTACCAATGACAATTAAATCAATGCCATGTTGATCCGGATAAATATGGGTAATAATGTTCTTGGGGTTACCAATGTCAACGGCTGTTTCATACTTAACGCCTTGTGAATCAACATACTTTTTAGCTTCATCAATAATGTTATTAGCAACATTTTTTTGATCGTCGTACATATTTGCAGGCAATCCTGTCCCACCAGCGCCGTAATAGAAATTGGTGTTGTTAATGACTGTGATCAAACTGAGTTTTGAATTAAACTGTTTGGCTAATTTGACTGCTTCTTCAAGAGCTTGCTGCGAATTCCTACTGCCATCAAGTGGTACTAAAATATTCTCATACATGCTGATCATCCTTTCTAAAATCCTGTAAGCGCAATCAACTTCACTACACCTACTATAATGCAACGTTTATAAATCAAATGCAATTAATAAGCTTTATGATATATACAAAATCACAAACTTACAGATTATAAAAAAGCTTAGTGACCAAAATGTGTGATTTGCTATAATTTAAATCAATTCATTTGTAACATCGCATTTTTCTTAGAAAGGAATCCCTAATGATAACGAAACAAGACTACATTAAACAGTTAAATTTAGAACCACACCCAGAAGGTGGTTCGTATAAACAACTTTACCATAGTGAAGATACGTTTTTTGCACCTGAAAGTCGTGGTGACCGCTATCGATACACGTCAATTCTATTCCTACTCGATTACGGAAGCCCTTCTCACTTTCATCGGCTCAATCATGATGAATTATGGTATTTCCATGCGGGTAAGCCAATTATAATCCATTGTATTGATGAAATTGGCAAGTATAGCAACTTTAAGCTTGGCAGTGACATTCTCCATGGGGAACAGCTGCAGTTTCGAGTGCCTAAGAATACGATCTTTGCGTCAGAAGTTGCCGACCCAAATTCTTTTGCTGTCGTAAGCTGCATGGTCTCGCCTGGATTTGACTTCCACGATTTTGAATTATTTCATAAAGCTGATTTGGCTGCTGACTATCCAATATATAAGGACTTAATTGACCGTTTAGGGGCAGAATGAATGATACAAATAAATCGCGTTAATCCACTCAATTAAAGTGAATTAACGCGATTTATTTAACCTGTATTAGTGCCCCGAGCAAGATTCGAACTTGTACTTGATTTCTCAAACAGCGACCTGAACGCTGCGCGTCTGCCAATTCCGCCATCGGGGCAACAACAAGTTTAATTTTACACTAAAAGTACGAACTTGAAAAGAAGTTTTGGTGTTTTGATTTAAAAATTAAGTAACGACTGGCACTCGGATCGCGTTTCATTAACAAATAACCGATTAATGCCATCAAGAAAGCCCCGATTAAATCAGCAATCAGATCAGTCATTGTATCCATTAAGGCTGCCCGACCGATGAGCATTCTTCCAGCTTCTTCGTACCGCTGCAAATTAAGACCGCCCAACCCGTCTGCGGTGAATTCGTACAGTTCCCAGAAGACCCCACAAGCCGTCCCAAACGAAAAGGCAAATAGACTCATCAAAAATGGTGCTCTTCGTGAATTATCCCTAGAGTCAAGTAATCCTTGGAAAATAGAAAAGCCCAACCCTGCCAACATCATGGCCGATAAAACATGTTCATATTTATCCCAGAACATCACACCATAAAATTGCAGTCCGGATCCCAGAAAAATCGACATATAGACATATAGAGGAACACGTAGAAAAAGATTAATTCAACTTGAGGAAAGTAAAAATACCCAAATTTTTCAATGATAAATGGTAAAATAGCAATTAAGATTCCAACAAAAACTTCAATTAACAATAATAATTGACCATGAAACTTAGGTTCACCCTTTAGGAACCAAAATCCGTAGTATCCTATGTATCCAATCATTGAAACAACGGTAATCATAAATAACCACGTGCTAAACCTCAATCGACCTATATTCATATTATTTTATTCCTCCCGTGACGGTAAAAAGATTGTTCAAAATTTAATAGTTAAAAATCTACTTCTTGCTTTTATTCTGAGATACCTTACAATAATATTATATATAAACTAATAGGAGCTAAACTTATGCCTAATATACAGCCTATTCAGTTGGATAGCCAACTGTGTTTCCAACTTTATACAGCAAACAAGAAATTCAATCATTTCTATCAGAACGTCTTAAAACCATTCAATTTAACTTACCCTCAGTATATTGCTATGCTCACTTTATGGCAATATGCACCGCTTTCGGTTAAAGAATTAGGTGGCCATCTTAATTTGGATAGCGGGACACTAACCCCACTGTTAAAGCGTCTAGAAAGCCACGGCTGGATAAAACGCAATCGGAGTGAAAAAGATGAACGAACGGTCATTATTCAGTTAACCAAGATGGCTGAAGATGAAAAAGAAGAAGTCTTCGGCCATGTTAAAAAGTGCTTCGAAATCTTGGACTTAGAGGAAACTGATAAAGAAAATTGTGCTGAATCCATTGCAATGATTGAAAAGAAACTCGATCAATATAATCGTAAAATTGACTAGTTGCTTATTACAAAAAGGCTGGTATCAAGACCTATTCACGTCCTGATACCAGCCTTTTACTATCCTAAAATACCATTCAAACGTCAATTTGTTCCAACTCTTCGGCTGCCAACTGGCCAATTTGATTAAAAATCGAAATCACATTCATCCGGTCAGATGTGCTCAAAGTGAGCATCGCGATTTCAAGCGAATGCTTGCCATATACAAACCGCGCCACATCATGATCAATTTGGTTACCTTCCCCGGTTTTATTGAATACTTGGATCGCGTCACCCGACTCATCAAAATTACCGGGAAGCTTATATCGAAACTGCTGATTTTTAAACCAATTCGTCACAATGTCACCGTGGCTTAAGGCCATTTCAAGCAGCCGCAAACTTTCCGCTGCATTGGTCTGATTGTCAACACCTTGCTCCAACGCGTGAGAGTCCATCAAATATCTATTAAGCCGAGTAGTCTGAAAATGATGATCTTCCAAATAATGGTTAATCGACCTCGTGCTGAAGTGGTGAATCAAAATATTACTGGCAAAATTATCAGAATCACTAATCATAAGGGCCAGCAAATCCCTTAAGTGCCAGTCAGCTTGGGAAAGTAGTTGTAAAACACCTGCCCCACCTACCGGCTTCTTGCCAGATACAACAATTGATTGATTGAGATCAACTTGACTATCCAAAATTTCATTTAGAATTGCTAATTTAATCAAAGAAGCGGATGGGAAAACGTCCTGAGCATTTTTCTCATAAACAATTTGACCATCCAATTTGATCATCGTGCCAACCGTTAACCAATCGACATCCAACAACTTAGACACCTGCTTGTGAAAAGCTGTTCTCATCGCCAATATCTCCGAAAGCCCGCAAACTCTGAAGCAAACTTTGGCTCGGTCAAGTCAGCGATATCAACTTTCGCACCTGGTGTTCGTGACTCAATCATCTGCCCGTTGCCAATGTACATGCCAACATGGTGGACGTAACCAGTACCATGATCATACGCAAAGAATACTAAGTCACCAGGTAAAATCTCTTCTGGTGATAATGGCAATCCTGATTCTTGCTGATCATCAGCATCCCGCGGAATATCAAAGCCTAAAACTCGATGAAGCGTATAAGCAAATCCCGAGCAATCAAATCCATAGGAACTGACACCACCCCAAAGATAGCGCATCCCTAAAAATTGACGTCCCATTTGAACCATTGTCTCACCGGCATTCTGGCCAACAAATGGGAAAACAGCCGCTTTTTTGTCAATGTAGCCCTTTCCAAGTGGGGAAACAACTTCAAAATAGTCGCCATCAGTCCCGGTTTGAAGAAGAACTGTCCCTAAACTCAATTCTAGAATTGGTTGCTTATTTTCGTTATACAAATTAGCGGTCCTGACGGCAATTCTCACCGTTGCAGTGACCGGTGGGTAAACGATTTGTTTAGCGCTCAATAGTTTTGTCGGAACCCATCCTGGATAACCTCGTGAATCAGAATCATCCGATTGACTGGCAACGTAAACCTTAGCCCAATCTCCATCAAAATGATCGATAATCACTTCATCGTTAAATAAAGCTTGAGTCTCCAATAAATCTTTCTCTGAAAGGTCAATCGATTCTTGATCGCTCATTTGATCGGCCCAAGTTTTGCCATCACCCTCTAAGGCAGGGCGATCCACTTTTCTTGGTGATTCTTTAGACTTCCAGATAGTTGCTACAGGAACTTTAACCCTTCTTGTTTCCATCTGGGCACCTCCATTCGTTTTTATTTATGATAACACTTATTAGCAGTTTCTTGAACGATAACCACTGACCCTAACAACAATCCAAATCCAATACAAAACGAGACTGGAGTCAAACTTGATGGTTTGTCTTCAGCCTCGTTTATAATCTATTTTTAACTTTGGGGAGCAGGACGGGTTATTTTGCAAACCCCAGTCCGGCAATCGTCGGTAATTTAATTTGATTATGTTCGTTGATAATCCCACCAGAAGTGGGATTACTAGAGAACATCATTGATGCATCCAAATCGACATACTTAATATTGCGCTTTGCAGCCGCTAAGTGAGCCGCAGCAGTGACTGAAACCGATGATTCAATCATGCTGCCCACCATACAGGGAATGCCAGCAGCCTCGGCTAGAGTATTAATCTTTAAGGCATTATCGAGCCCGCCAGCCTTCATCAGCTTTAAATTGATGATATCACAGCCGTTGAGCTGAATGATTCGATAAGCATCAGCTACTGAAAAAATACTCTCATCAGCCATGATCATAGTGGTTGTATTCGCCGTCACGTCTGCCATTCCTTCAAAATCAGATGCCGGAACCGGCTGCTCGACTAATTGAATATCAAGCCCCAAATCACGCATCTTATTGATGATATAAGTTGCTTGCTTTGGATGCCAGCCTTGGTTTGCATCTAACCTGAGCTTAACTTCAGGACCAACTGCCTTTCTAAGGGCAATCATCTTTGCCAAATCCTCTGCTTCAGAGTCGCTGCCAACCTTGATCTTCAAAGTTGTAAAACCGCCGGCAATCAGCGCTTTAGCTTGGGCAATCATGTCAGCCGTTGTGCCGACACTCACTGTGTAATCTGTGGTGATTGTATCCGAACGACCACCCAACAATTGATAGAGCGGCACACCATAATGCTGGGCAATCAAATCGTTCACGGCGATATTTAACGCGGCCTTGGGGCTGGAATTGTGAACCATTGCACCGTCAATTGTCGCTTTTAAATCCTCAGAATCAACTAAGGATTGACCAATTATCTTGGGACCAATCACAACGTCAATGGCTTCTTTAATGCTTGCCATTGTATCGCCAGTGATTACAGGGGTTGGTGCTGCCTCCCCATAACCGACTTTGCCTGTACTATCGGTCAACTTAACAATGATAGTTTGAGCAGTGGTCACCGTTCTCAACGCTGTTTTGAATGGGCGCTTGAGTGGAACGGCTGCACTTTGAATTTCAATTCCCTTAATAACTGGATCCAATCAATCTACCTCCTACTTGATGTAAGCATTCTTAAAGTTGTAATTGGCACCAGCTGTGTTATAAACAATTCCCTTAACTTTTGAATTAATCATCCATTTTTCCCCCGATTGATACAGTGGAATAATGGCTTGGTCCTTCAATGCAAGGTTTTGCGCCTTTACCATATCGTTCCAACGAGCTTGCGCGTTACTCCCATCATCGTTATTGCTTGCCTTGATCAAACGATCATACTCGGTGCTCTTCCACTGTGAAATGTTGCTTGGGTTATCCGAAGTTAAAATGTTCAAGAACGTAATTGGATCAGAAAAGTCGGCAAACCAGTTAGCAACCGTTGCAGTGAACTGATGATCAGCCTGTCTTGAGAGAATAACTCGTCCAGGAATATTATTCAAAGTTACTTTCAAACCCGGTAATTTCTGCAAGGCACTTTGGAGATATTCACTCAGTTGCTTTTGATCATAGGAATCTGAATTCATCAAAGTAAAATGCAATGAATTAAGGCCAACTTCCTGCATCCCTTCTTTGAAGAGCTGCTTTGCCTTGGTTGGATTGTAAGTCATTGATGCCGGAGCAGTCACGTATTTGGTGAAGTCAGTCCCGTTTTGAGGTGAAACGGCTAATCCTTTGGAAACGAAACTATCAGTATCCATGGCACCGCCACCAACCACTTTATTAGCTAATACTTTTCGATTGATAATCATCGACATTGCTTGGCGGATCTTCAAATTCTTGAAGGCCTTGTTCTTTTGATTCAGCGCAATGTAGTAACAGGATGACTGTTTTCGAGAAACCATATCCTTCTTGTTGCCCATTTGTTTAGCTTGAGTAGCTGACAATTGTGCCATATCAAGCTTCTTCTGGTTGAATAAGTTCAAACCGGTTGAAGGATCTTTGACAACGCTAAACTTAACGGCATCGAGTTTAACGGCCTTCTTATCCCAATAATTAGGGTTCTTCTTTAAGGTCCAATTCAAGTTTGTCCCGGTCCACTTGGTTAACGTAAATGGTCCGTTATAGACTTGGGTTTTAGACGATGTGCCGTAATCGTTACCATACTTGTTAACCGTCTTGGAGTCTTGAGGGAAGAAGACTGGGAATCCCATTAACAACTTGAAGTAAGGAATCCGTTGCTCCAAAGTAACGGTGAGCTTGTATTTGCCATCGGCTTTAATTCCGAGTGAGGAAACCGCAGCTTTTTTATTCTGAATCTTGTCGGCGTTCTTAATTCCTGAGAAAAGATAGCCATATTGAGAAGCGGTCTTTGGATTTAACGTCCGCCGCCATGAATAAACAAAATCTTTGGCGGTAACTGGATCACCATTGCTCCATTTAGCGTTCTTTCTCAAGTTAAACGTGTAGGTCTTACCATCTTTTGAAATAGTTGATGAAGTGGCAATTCCCGGTTCAACCTTACTGTCTTTGCCTAGTCGATATAAACCTTCATCGACGTTATTCAGGACATTAAAAGTACCAACCGCTGTCGTTTTTGACAAATCCACGGTTGTTAATTCTGAATCAGTCGATGTTGTAATTGTTTTCTTCTGCTGACTCGATTTGGACCCACAACCTGCGAGAATTAACGAAATGCTGGTAACCCCCGCTAACATAGCAACACTATGCGATAACTTCATAATAAAATCACTCCTCAATGATTTGTCCAATTCTTAACAAAGCTTAGTTCCTAATTTAGCATAAAAACCACAAAAAAACAGGTCTTTTCTAATACTATTTAGAAAGACCCGAATAATTCATACTTTTATTTCAAAATCGTTATTGCCATTCTACGAAGGTTGTAGATTCTTTCGAATTGATCTTTGGACAACCAGTATTTCCCATCGATCGGATCACTTACATGAACTTGGTCAGCTTTAAGGCCATCCAGTAACACTGCATGATTATTAACGGGAACCTTGCCAAATGGATACTGCTCCCATTCCGGATCGGCGAAGTGAACCGTGACAAATGTTAATACCGGATTGCCTGCTTTCACCGCTTCATACAACCATTCTGGATTAGCCCCACTTAAATCCTGAAGGTGATCGTACCGACTTGCCCACAAAATGAGTGGTCGGACAAAAATAGCTTCAAACTTCCCCTTTTGGTTCTTAAACGGCGACCCGCCAAAGCCCCGATACGGATTGGCATCGTTGCTAATCGGCATCTCCAAGAGAAATTGACCGTAATTGATATCAAAGGCGTGATGCTGGTAATGGAGCCCCGCCAGCATACTTGCGGCCTCACAGCCGTTAATTGCCCCCCATGCATTTTGATTGATATTTTCTGCATTTAATAAAATTTTTGAACTCATTAACTGACTCCTAATTGGCTAAAAATAGTTGCCACCATGTCCGCATATTCCGGTTGCTGCTTGGCAAGTTTGCGAGCTGCATCACAAAAGCTCAACCGCAGCCAATCCTTTCGATCCACAACCGAATCTGCGTGAACCAGCGAACTCAACACTGATTCGTCCACAACCGCTGCAGTTGCCCTAAAGAAGACGTCGATCGCATTGTCGTTAAACCGCGTCACAGTGTCAAAATTGCTGGCTGGAAAATGGCTCACTAAATTGGCTGTTGAAAAGGCAAAGACAATTTCACCACTACCATTCCCAATGAAGCCACCAGTCCGATTGATGCCAACAGTAGCCCGTTTAGCCAATCGCCGGAGTTGGCGGGCATTTAATGGAGCATCGGTGGCAAGCACGGTGATAATTGATCCCTTTTCTTCTCTATTCTTATCAGCTGCCAGCATTTTGGCCAAAGGTTGACCAATTGGTTGGCCAAAGATGTTCAAATCACTGAGAAACCCATAGTTGCTCATTACAAGAGCTCCGATTGTATACTCATGGTCATCATCAACTTTGACAACCCGGGATGCTGAACCAATTCCTCCTTTAAGGTCATAGCACATCATGCCACGGCCAGCGCCAACCGCGCCTTCAGTGAAGACATCGCTTGCGCCGTTAAGGGCTTCAGTCACATCTGATTCGGTGATTCGCATTTTGCGAATATTTGAGACATCCCCATCATTACATTCGGCTACGACGGGATTCACGGTACTGGTTGTGTCGCCAATTTCCGGGTTTTCGGTCAGCATCATTTTAGTAAGGGCGTTGACGGCGGTGCCAACTCCAAACGTATTGGTCAGCACAATTGGGGTTTCAATTGTCCCAAGCTCGTCAATTTGAACTAAGCCAACACTCTTGCCAAAGCCATTAATGACGTATGAAGCGGCTGGAACCTTATTCCGAAACAAATTATCAGGATGAGGAAAAATCACCGTCACTCCGGAATGGACATCCTGATCATCCACGGTCACTTGCCCCACTCTGACACCAGGGACATCTGTGATTAAGTTTTTCGCCCCTTTGAGACCATCTGATACATCGTTTAATAGTTTTACATTTAAGCCCATCTTATCCACCTCAAATTCATTTAAACTCAATTTAGCACGGTTAATGAAGGTCCGTCAATCAAACAAAATAGGCCAGAAACTGAAGTTACCAGTCCTGACCTAAACAGTTAGACAATCAATTCACCATGACGATTTGGGCAATCATCATGCCAACTGCAATTAAATTATTTAAAAAATGCAATCCAATTGACACTTTAATGTTTCGAGTTTTAACAAACAAATACCCAAGGATGCCACCAAGCAGCGCATAAGTCAGAAAACTAATCACGTTGATTGTCTCCATATGGGCCATAGAAAAGATCACCGCACTCACGATGATTGGAGCCCAAAAACTTTTAGCGTTAAAGAATGCGCCAATTAAGAATCCTCTAAAGACCAGCTCCTCTAAAATTGGCGAACAGAACACCGCTGTGATCCCCATTAGCACTAGGGTTAAGTGACTACTGGTCATCATCTTTTGAATGACCTCATTATTAGACGTTTGATTAACGTAGTAAACTGCTTGATTCAGCATCCCTAAGACAATTTCGATCACAAAGAACGCCAACCAGGAATAGACAATCCATTTAATATTGTTACCCGTTAATTGCAGCTTGGTAGCTGGCCGAGCATAGCGCTTGAAAATATAAAGCGCAATTCCAATCGCAACTGCGAAGCCAATCAAGTACAACGCTCCAATTAACAAATTGATCAAGTTTGAAAAATGACCGAGGATAATGAGCTGAAGTGGCAACTGGACGATGCCCACAATAATGAACAGGCCCACAAAAACCATCGTCCGTTCAAAATAGTCACCGAAGCTTAACTTTCGTGATTCATTGTTCATAGCGCATTCTCCTTCTTGTTAACCGTTAAAAGCCTGGTTAAGCTTTGTAAAGTCGATAGTACCGAGACCGGTAGCTTGATTATACAGCTTACCAGGTTGCCCCGTGTAATAAAGATTGGTGTTATTCGTTCGACTGTCTAACGGGGTAAATGGCGAACTGCTGGTTGCGGCAAATTTATAAATCTGTGGATTCCAAAAGCCAAGCCGCCCGACAGAATTATTGGACATCAAAGCACTTGCGGCCGCCATTTGAGGGGCAACGACACTTGTCCCACCAGAAACTTCCCATTCACCTTTGGCCCCAGAATTTTTCTTGGGAGTGACGAACATACTGTAACCCGTGAATGGGTCAGCGTTAGCCGAAATATCAGGCAAATTGCGCCCAGACTTTGTACCACTCACCTGTTTAGGATGCTTCAGTCGAACTGGCTGACCATTTTTAAATGTCCACAATTGAGTTGCTTTATAAGTCCCAACCCCGCTGAATCCAGATTGATATTTAGGAGTCGCGTTGTATTGGCTAAAACCACCGCCACCACCAGAAAAGTAGCTCTGAATCATGTCCATTTGGCTAAAGAACCGCTGATGGATATAGTTTGGATAAAGAAATTCCGATCCCCAAGCGCGCTCTGTTGGGATCGTCACTTTCTTTTTGTTAACCACATACGTCCGCGGTAAGGTCGTCCCCCCGACTGACGTCACATACGGCGAATTTGATGGCGTATCAACCGACAATCCTTTTGTCATGCCGGTCGTGATGCCGTCATAGGCGCCATTATCACCACTGGCAGTAAACACGCTGATGCCTTGGGCTGCGGCTTGTTCAAACAAGAGATTTAAAATTTGATTATATTTTCGTGGGGTAATTCCCTGCTTAATTTCATAAGCCACTTGTGCTTCGCTTTGACCCCAACTCAGTGAAAGCGAATCAACGACATTCTGACCAGCTGCTGCTGCAATCGAGTTGACCATCCCCGTGATATTCGATTGGGCTAGGTATGTCTTAATATTACTGTCTGGCGCAATGGCACCAGCCTGCTCGACATCCATGGTCGTTTCGTCATAACCGTCCCAAGTTCCCTTATAACCATTCGTCCGATAAACGCTCAAGCGATTACTTTTTACATTGATGCCCTCACCATCCCAGTACCGGTAAACATCATTCGGATGGAAATTGGCAAATGAAATGATGCCAATGGTTTTACTGCGACCGGTTGATCCACCAGCATACAAAGATGACAAGTTGTATCGGTGAACAAATTTTTTTGGAGAATACTTAGCGGGCTGATTATTGCTTGATTTAGCGGCCGTGTAAAAGGAAGAGGGCTTTATTCCAGATTGGGTTGATGAAAAAGGTGAATAAGTTGACAAACCAAAAACAGCATAAACCGACTTTGAGATTGATTTTGGCAGCTTTGGCGCCCCTTTAGATTTCTGGTAATGAACCCCGTCTTCTTTGACGTTCACCAAGTTGACCTTGAATGCCTTCTCAACATTTTTAGTTGTTCCCCTTACGACCATCACGAGGTTACCCCGATACACAGTGGCCCTCAAATGATGCTTTTTCAAATATTTTCGAATTTGAGTAATTTGCTTGGTACTTTGACCAAACCGGCTCGCAAATTGTCCTGAAGTCACGAATTTACGATAATGACGATTTGATGGATCCACTGAATCGTAAACAAAATTCAGCAACTTTGTCTGACTTTTTGGTTTCAATACAATATCAATCAGTTGTTGCTTAGAATCAGATACTTCAGAAGTTTGGGTTGTTGCGGCAAAAGCTGTTGGGGCAACATACAATGTCCCTCCACAGACAATTAATCCCAAAACCAATGATATTAATCGCTTTCTAAGCACATGTCGTTTCATAAAATTCTCCTTAGTCGTCAAAATTATTTTGGTGATCCTCGATGGACTTTTGGCCTGCACCCATTTTTGTTTTTTCAAGCTGCTCTTTTTTGGCATCTCGTGACCTGACAATCATCACAACCAGTGGGGTTAACAGTATTCTGATTAGAATGATTGCAACGATCCAAATACCGACAAATAACAGCATTGAGTGATCAACCTGCTGACTGATATAAAAAGCAATCGAAAGAATCAGGACGATTACAATTCCCGTGAAAATCGTACGCTTATTTTTCAAAATCTTACTCCTTTGAAATTACTTACATCATAATATCATACTTCAGTAGTCGAATTAAAAATTAAGTTGGCGTAGCTCTGGTTTGTATTTAAGAAGATCCAGTCGATATAATGATAGTCATACCATATCATAAAAATTGCGAGGAGATTAAGACTTATGTTAAAAGAATTCAAAGAATTTATCTCAAGAGGCAACGTTATTGATTTAGCTGTTGGGGTCATCATTGGTGGGGCATTCACCTCAATTGTGACATCCCTAACCACCAACATTATCAATCCATTCATCGGCATTTTCCTGGGTAAAATTGACCTCTCAAAATTAGCCCTTACAATTGGTCAGGCCACCTTTCGATACGGGGCATTTTTAAACGCGGTCATCAACTTTATCATCATCGCCTTCGTTGTCTTCATCCTGATCAAAATCATTAACCGGGTGGTCAAAAAGCAACCGACAGCCCCTAGTGTTGATCGCAAAGAAGTCCTGCTTTCAGAAATCAAAGATCTATTAGAAAATCAGCAAAAATGACAGCGTCGGGCGTTGCTCAGATAGCTTTCAAACCCCGAATTAATTGCGATTACCCGCTACATGAACTAGAATTGACTTATAGATGGATTTCACAAATGGAAATACTTGAGAAGAGGTTTTGTTATGAGAACGTTTGCGATAAGGGCTCGTGATGGGGTCATGGAAATCAATTATTCAGAGAATTCCAATAAGCCCCCTTTTAGGAAGTTTATGATCACCTACAACCCCAAATTTTCAATTGGCGATAATCTTGAGAACATTAAGGCTGCCCTCACTGGGTTGCCAATTGATGCAGCAATTATCGAGAATTCATTGAACTATGAATTCTCAGACACGATCATCGGTATTAATCACCAAAAGATCGATATTGGCTTGGCTATTGCCAACATGATGAATATTCCGGTCGTTAACCTGCATAAGGTTCAAGATATTGGTTTGGAAAAGGCCGTGGCAGAAAAGCAGGAATATTTGAAGTGGCACCTTGATTATTATGGTGAGTACAGCGGCAAGCGTAACTACGGGCAAGAGGCCATGCTGACAATCGGTAACGGCTACTTTGGCCTGCGGGGTGCGTATGTCGAAGCGAACGCCAACCAGGATAATTACCCTGGGATGTACGTTGCTGGTGTCTACAATCAACTCACAACCAAAATTAACGGTCGGGATGTTGTCAACGAAGATCTAGTAAACCTCCCCAATGCTCAATACATCAGTTTTGGGGTGGATCATCAACAACCGTTTGAAATTAAAAAAGAAGATATTCAAGATATTTATCGAAGCTTAAATTTGCGAACCGGTGTTTTAACAACCACCTTGCATATTCAATTATCAACTGGCCACATTTTGCAAGTTCGGGCTACCAAAGTTGCCAATATGACAAATTGGCACCGTTATTCCATCAAGTATGAATTAAAACCAATCAACTTTTCTGGGAGCATTCAACTTTATTCAAAAATTGACGGGACTGTTATTAATGGCAATGTTGAGCGCTATCAGGATTTCGATCAACACCATATCGACGTCATTGGCATGGCTGCCCACGATAACCAGATTTCGTTAACTGGTCAAACCAAGACGTCCCACGTTAACTTTGTGATTAATTCTAAGCTTTCTAGCAAAGATATCGATACCACCAAGTTAATTTCAGCTGAAACTGAAGATAAACAAATCCAGCAAAAATTGGATATCCAAGTAGAACCTGAGAAACCGTACGTATTTGAAAAATGTGTCACAGTATTTACCAGCCAAACTCAGGATGCCAACTTGGAACAACCTGCCCAAAAGGAACTGAACGCTTCTTCGTTCAATGACACCCTCGCCGACAGTCAAAAGTTCTGGAGCAACGTCTGGCAGAATTCAGATATCCAAATTGATAATGATATGACCAGCCAAAAACTGACCCGGGTTAACATCTACCATATGCTTGTGACAAGTGCCGCCTTGGCTTCTGGTCAATTAGATTCCTCAGTCGGCGCTCGTGGCTTGCACGGTGAAGCTTATCGAGGCCACATCTTCTGGGATGTCACCTTTGATCTACCGTTTTATGCTATTCATTACCCAGCAATTGCTAAACAGTGCTTGTTATATCGCTATAATCGAATCGGTGAAGCGCGCAAATACGCCGCCTCGGAAGACAAGCAAGGAGCAATGTATCCTTGGCAGTCAGGGATGTATGGGGATGAACAATCACAATTTGTTCACTTGAACCCGGTTAGTGGTGAATGGGATCCGGATAACAGTCGCTTGCAGCGTCACGTTTCACTGTCAGTTGCCTACGATGTCATTAATTATGTTCATCTAACTGGCGACACCGAATTCATGAAGAACTACGGATTAGAAATGTTATTGTCAATTTGCAAGTTCTGGGTCAGCATGGCGAGCTACGATAAAAAAGATGATCGTTACGATATTCATCACGTTATGGGACCAGATGAATTCCACGAAGAATATCCAAACTCTGATGATCACGGCCTCACTAATAATGCTTATACCAATATCATGGTTTCTTGGTTATTCGATAAAGTCGCAGAGCTGATGAGTTATGAAGATCCTAAGATAATCAAATCTGCCAATGAAAAAGCTCAAACAGACAATAGTTTACTTGATCAAATGAGTGATATTGCCCACAAACTTCGTCTCGATATCAACGAAGAAGGCATCATTGGTCAATTTTCCGGTTACTTCAATCTTTCCAAGCTCAACTTTGATTCTTACCAGAAGAAGTACGGTGATATATCGCGAATTGATCGATTGTTAAAGGGTGAAGGTAAGTCACCTGATTCCTATCAAGTTGCCAAACAAGCTGACACTTTGATGGCTTATTACGAATTACCATTTAATGAAGTTCAAAACGTCATTACCCGACTTGGATACAAGTTGCCTGCCAACTACTTCACCACCAACTTAAGATTTTACCTTGATCGAACGACTCACGGATCCACCCTTTCACGAATTGTTTATTCAGTTCTGGATGAAATGGATGGCAATATGGATCAATCCTGGCAATTGTTCTCAACCGCCCTGTTCTCCGATTACTATGATATTCAAGGTGGGACCACTGCTGAAGGTATTCACCTTGGCGTCATGGGTGCTACGCTTGAAATTGAAACCAAGTGTTACGGCGGGGTTCGGTTTGACACCGACGAGGTTTCCATCAACCCGCACCTTCCAACCACTTGGAGTAAGCTTTCATTTAAGCAAACGTATCAAGGCATCACGTACAATTTTGAAATCGGTCATCATAAAATCAATGTGACTGCCGATTCAAGCAGTCACATCAAGGTTGGTGACAAGGGTTATTCATTATCCAAGAACAAGCCAACTGTTATTACTTACAAATAAGATTAGGAGTGAACTACAATGGCAAAGTTTTCAGATATTAAAGGTTTTGTCTTCGATCTCGACGGTGTAATTACGGATACTTCGGTTTTCCACAGCCAAGCTTGGCATCAAGTTGCTGACAAGGTGGGTGCCCCATGGTCCAAAGAACTTGAAGATGGCTTAAAGGGAATCAGCCGGATGGATTCTCTTGAAATGATTTTAAAAGCAGGTAATCTACAAGACCACTATACTGACGATCAGAAGGTTGATCTTGCAACGGAAAAAAATACAAACTACTTGAAATTGGTTGACAAAATGACTCCAGCTAATATTCTTCCGGGGATTAAAGAATTCCTGGATGAAATTAAAGATGGTGGTTATCTGTTATCATTAGCTTCTGCATCAAAAAATGCTCCTACTGTTTTGAAGAAGCTACAATTGACTGATTATTTTCCAAAGATTGTGGATCCAAAAACTTTGAGCAAAGGCAAACCAGATCCAGAAATTTACCTCAAAGGTGCCGAACTGATCAATTTGAAACCAGAACAATGCATTGGAGTCGAAGATGCTGCCGCTGGAGTTGAATCAATTAACGCCGCTGGGGAAACTTCCATTGGAATTGGTGACAAGACAATTTTGAAGGATGCAGATGTTAACTTTATTGATACCAGTGAAATGACCTTGGTTAACATTAAAAAACAGATGGACTAATTCAATCCATTTGGAAGTAAGCACTAAATAATTGGACGTATTCAAAAGGGCATTCGAGCATGTTATTCTTCAGATAACACAATCGAATGCCTTTTTA
>NZ_JAHPPD010000038.1 GCF_019061365.1 Lentilactobacillus dabitei | reverse complement strand
TTTTTATTCTAACGAGAAACAAAAAATCTGTCATCAGTAATAGATAAAATCTATTACCAACAACAGATATTGTAGAACCGAAAAAGCAGTGCATTCTGGTTTTGGAATGCATTGCTTTTTTGCTTAGATGGCCGGGATCAGCCATTTGTCGCAAGTTTTATCAATATAAGAATGTGCATTTCAGTTGCATTGATAGATCATTTGCCAACAACTGTCTCAACCTCAAGCTTTTCTACTACATATTTTTAATTTTAACTATAATTAACTGTTATGGGGGGGTAATCATTAACCGATGGAATATTTTATCATATTGAACAAATGTGCCGGTTGTAATAAAGCACGTTTGCTATGGCCAAAAGTTGAAGCCCGGCTAAAACAATTAAATATTTCGTCTCGCACTTTTGTTACCCAATATGACGGTCATGCGGTTGAATTGGCAAACCAAATTCTGGGCCAAATAACTCACGCCCATCATTCCGATGCGGTGGTTATGGCTGCCGGTGGTGATGGCACTCTCCATGAAACGCTCTTAGGCTGTATTGGCTATTATGCAACTCATTCTTCTGAATCCAAGGTCCCGATTGCTTTCTTACCAATTGGTTCGGGAAATGACTTCGCCAGGGCGCTCAAAATCCCCTTACATTGGGACAAAGCCCTGGAGCAAATTTTACATTGCTCGAAAGCCGCACCGTTAACCGTTGGTCAGTACACCAACCTGGATACTCATGATGAGGGCTATTTTACCAACAATTTTGGCATTGGGTTTGATGCCACGGTCGTCCATGATGCCAACAGGTCATCCCTAAAAAACAGCCGATACTTTGGGAAATTTTCATACTGGATTTCAGTTATCAATGCATTAAGAACCTTTCAAGGCTTTAACACCCACGTTAAGATTCCAGGCAAGCCAGAGGAGGTCTACCAAAATGCCTTTTTAGTAACAACGACTAATCTGCCCTACTTCGGCGGTGGGATTAAAATTGCCCCAGATGCGTCAGCGTATAAAAATCAACTGGACCTGATAATTGTTGAAAAACCTAATCCAATTCAATTGCTTTTATTCGTAAGTATGATATTTTTAAAGAGACATTTAAGTTTGCGATTCATCCACCACTACGTTCAAAAGGAACTTTTAATTTCCACCAAAGACTACAGATACGGTCAAATTGATGGTGAAGAGCTAGGTGAGCGGACTTATAATCTCAAGTTTGAAACTGCCAGCTATCCCTTTTGGATCCGGTAGTCGATCCAATTAGAACGCCACACCCCACATTTCATCAAGAAATCCTAAAACGAGGTAATTTCATGTATTCAACCAGCTACCTACTATTTCAATCTATAACAGCCGTTGCTTTAGGCGATGCTTTGGGCGTTCCTTTTCAGTGCGAAAAACGACAAGATTTATTGGAAAACCCCATCCATGCCATGATTGGTCACAAGGAAAATGACGTGCCTGCAGAAACTTGGTCGGACGATACCTCGTTAACCCTTGCCTCACTGGTTAGTCTGACGCAAGGATACAATCTTTACGATTTAATGATGCGCTACTCCCAGTGGTACCACTTTGGTGACTACACACCATTTGGCATGACTTTTGGTGTTGGTAAAACAACCGGGGATGCGATCCGTCGGTTTGATTCCGGTATCAAGCCGGAATTATGTGGCGGCGATTCTGAAATGGACAATGGCAACGGTGCACTGATGAGAATGATGCCATTAGCGTTCTATATTTTAACCAGTTCAAATGGATATCAATATAACGATGATATCGCCCGTTTGGTTCATGAATATACATCTACGACCCACCGCCATCCACGGAGCTTAATTGCTTCCGGCATCTTAACGAACGTGATTATCAGATTAGTGTACAATCCAAATAAATACGCCATGCTAAGAGCGGTAAAAGAGTGTCTGGACTATTATCGAACCAAAGAAGAATTCGCCGAGGATGCTGATCTCTTTTCACAGCTTGAAGACCCCCATTTCTTAAGGCAGCCAAGCAATTTGATTGAAAGTTCACCATACGTGATTGATACCCTGAATTCGGTCTTTTGGTGTCTGATGAATTCCGAGCAATATTCGGTGGCCGTTACCCGAGCAGTCAACTTGGGAAACGATGCGGACACAATTGGCTCCATAACGTCGATGTTAGCGTCCTTATTGTTCGCTCCGGTAACTTTCCCCAGGGAATGGTTAAACGAGCTTAAAGGGCGTAATCAGATCAAAGTAGCGGTATCTTCAGCGTTATTATCAAAATATTTTTGAGATTACAGAGAAAAATAACTTAGTTATCAAACGGAACGCCCGCCAAAATCAGAACTAGGATTTTGGCGGGCGTTCCGTTTGATATTAATTTAGCATCAATTTTCGAAGTAGCTTCCCCCTCGACAGACCCAGAAACGGTCAATTGCACCACTCATTTCAGAGCTGGGACCATCAAAGCTGACTTAATTTAACTAAGAAAAAATAGAGCTTCAAGCAATCATCAATTGCCCAGCCCTATTCAATCTATGAACCTCTTTAATTAAAGGTTAATCCTCAGAAGCATCCATTGCTTCCAAAATCATGTTTAACTGCATACACTCTTGATTCAAGTGCTTCATTTCATTACCAAATTGTGGTCGAATCACAACTGTATCGCTGGTACCGGTTGCCTGTGAATGCACAGACTGTGCTTCTTGATCTTTTAACTCACTTAGCTTGTTTGATGCTTGTTGGTACTCTTTAAGAATTTCTAACTTATTACTCATAGCTATAAACCCCTTTGAATGTAAAATTAAATTGTAATTCCATCGAATTTAAACTTCTCACAAGGAAATGTTAGGTATTTCTTAATCATTTCCTGCTAACGATTGGATATACTACCAGATAATTTCACCTAAAGCAACACTTTACTAAAAATGAATTTAGCGCTAAATGTTAATCTAATTTTATCGATAACTTTTATTTATATTTGTTTTCAATTTCTTGTTTTTTGGGAATTGACGGGAGCGCTCCCAACCGTTGAACCGTAATTGATGAGGCTTTTTGGGCATAAGTTAGGACATCCTCAATATTAGAAAGATCCTTATTTATTTGTGAACTTAATGCGCCGATAAAAGTATCTCCGGCAGCAGTCGTATCTTGCGCATGAACTTTGAATGCTGGCACGAAACCGTCGTCAGCCGGGGTATGATAATAAGCCCCTCGATCACCAACGGTAATAATTAAATTCTTAATCCCCATTTTAGTAAACTTATCGGCATTGGCAGCCATCGAAGCAGTGTCAGTGACTTCAACCCCAGTCAGTGAAGCACTTTCGGTTTCATTTGGAACAATCAAATCCGTCACTTCTGCCAAACCAGCAATTAATTGTGAAGCCGGTGCCGGGTTCAAAATCGTGGTTACCCCATGCTTCTTGGCTAATTTAAAGGCCGCCAGCGTCACTTCCTGTGGGGTTTCAAATTCTGAGATGAGCATATCTGCCCCCTCAATCAACGATTCGCTGTCGGCAATAATTGCCGGCTTCATTGCTTGGTTTGCCCCACCATATACCATAATACTGTTTTGACCATGTTCATCGAGCAAAATAACCGCTGAACCGGTGCCATCCGCCTCGTCAACATTAATGTGATCAACATTAATATCGTCATGCTTTAACGCATCAATCATAAATTGACCATTGCTGTCCCGGCCAACCTGACCAATAAAGCTGGTAGTGGCACCAGATCTTGCTGCAGCAACTGCTTGATTGGCACCCTTACCACCGGCAGAGTTCGTTTTACTTTTTGCACTGATTGTCTCGCCCGGTTTTGGCATCTGGGCAATATGCAGGGTGGTATCAACGTTTAAACTACCAAGAACAACAACTTTATTTGTCATGTTACGCTCCTCTTATTCTTTTAAGTGTTTAGATTAGTAAGTAAAACCTTTCACCAATGATTCTATCAGAGCTGAAAGGGTTTAACAAGCTTTTTATTCGGATGATTCGTTAGTTAATCTTCTTCACACTTTCACGTTCAACCAGCTTAACTGGCAGAGTGACGCTTTGAATTGGCTCATCGCGATTTTCGATCCGCTCAATAATCATTGCGGCGGAATGCTGCCCCATTTCAAAGGCTGCCTGGTGGACCGTGGTCAATTTAGGACTGATGTATTCGGTTAAATCAATATCATCGTAGCCAACCACTGAAATGTCAGCTGGCACGTTT
Organism: Lentilactobacillus dabitei; assembly: GCF_019061365.1. Taxonomy (GTDB): domain Bacteria; phylum Bacillota; class Bacilli; order Lactobacillales; family Lactobacillaceae; genus Lentilactobacillus; species Lentilactobacillus dabitei. Next base: position 20,744 of record NZ_JAHPPD010000038.1, on the reverse strand, counting down.
AAGCCAGCTTCATGGATCCCGCGGTAAAGGCCAATCGCAATTTCATCATTAATCGCAAAAATAGCGGTTGGCTTCATCTTAATGACTTGTTGGGTTACTTGATAACCGCCCATTTTCGTGAGATCGGTTTTAACAATATGATCATTGGAAATTGGCTGTCCAGCTTTTTTGAACGTTTCTAAAAAGCCAGCCAATCGATGTTCCATATTCAATGTTGGATTAGAATCTGCAACAACGACCACATTTTGATGGCCTTTTTCCAACAGATATTCGGCCAATAATGAGCCGCCTTGGTAATTGTTGGCGTTGATTTGGTCGCCCTCCACAACTGGCGCTTGATCAACCAACAGGTATGGCACTTCGTTTTGACTCAAAATTTTATCAATATAGTTAAGATCAGACACTGCAGAAGCGATTATCATGCCATCTGCAGTGCGCCTGATAGATTCAAGTAGATAGTGGCTCTCAAGGGTTTCACTGTTATTAGAGCCAAAAATAAGCGGGACATAGTCATGCTCCATGGCAGTGGCTTCAATTCCCCTCAAGAAACGGCTGAAAAAAGGATTATTGATATTAGGGAGAAGCACCCCAATGGTTCGGCCACTTTTTTTGATTAAGCTTTGAGCATTAAAATCCGGTACATAGCCCATATCCCGTTGAAGTCGATGCACCTTTTCAACAGTTTTGTCGCTAAATCGATCCTGTTTACCGTTCAAAATTTGGGACACAGTGGTAACCGAAACCCCCGCCTTGTGAGCAAGATCAGTAATTGTTACTTTTTTAGTCATGACAATTCTCCATTCATAGCTTACAAATGTGGGGTGCTTGAATCAAAACACCCGTTTTGTCCCAGCACCCCAGCAAACTATTTGATTTATTCCTTAACAATCTTATCAATTTCAGCTAACTCATCATTGGTGAAATCAAGATTCTTAAGTGCTTTAAGATTATCTTCAAGATGGTTTACTTTGGAAGCCCCAGTCACTACACTGGCAACCGTCTTATCATGCAGCAGCCAAGCAAGCGACATCTGAGCCAGATTCTGATCACGATTCTTAGCCAAATCATTCAGCTCATTAAGTTTCTTAACCAGTTCATCCTTGCCGTGCTTGATGACAAATTCATTACTCCAATGGATCTTAACGTCATCATCCATCCCATTCAGGTATTTATCGGTCAATAACCCTTCGGCCAATGGACCATAAGCAACCAATGCCTTGTTTTCACTGGCAAGGGTATCAATAAGGCCATCATCTTCGACACCCCGATTTAGCATGTTATACGAAGCTTGGTTGACCACAAATGGTGTGTGAAGTTCATTGAAATACTTGGTAATTTCTTTGGTCTGTTCGGCATTATAATTAGAAATCCCAATATAAAGGGCCTTACCGGAACGCACGATGCTGTCTAAGGCGTTAGCCGTTTCTTCCAAGCTGGTATTAGGGTCAAATCGATGACTGTAGTAAATATCAACGTAGTCAAGGCCCATCCGCTTCAGGCTTCCATCCAAGGCATTAATCAAAGTCTTTCGGGAAGAGAAGTTCCCATAAGGGCCAGGCCACATATTGAAGCCAGCCTTCGTGGTAATCACTAATTCATCACGATAGGGTTTCAAGTTTGCCCGATAAACTTCGCCAAACATGCGCTCGGCAGCTCCTGCACTGGGCCCGTAGTTAAATGCATTATCAAAACAGAAAATACCGGAGTCAAAGGCTTTCAACATGACTTTCTCACTGTCGCCATAGTTGGCATCATCGCCAAAACTGTGCCACAATCCAAATGATAATGCTGGTAATTGAAGACCAGAGTTGCCCGCCCTTCGTACTACTGCGTTTTCATAACGATCGTCATTTGCCTTATACATAAATCAAATCACCTTCACAATAAATTTTTTATCTGCCAAAGAGCTTGCCAACTGATTTTTGATTATGAATCAGTGAAATTGCTTCACCAAATAAATCACCAACTGAAACAACTTCCAACTTTTCAAATTGGTCTTCTTTGGCAATACTAATTGAATCGGTCACAATGACCTTTTCAATTTGAGAATCTTGCAGCCGCTTTTGGGCATCTCCTGAGAATACCGCATGGGTGGCAATCGCATAAACGTCAGTTGCCCCGGCTTTCTTCAGCGTTTCTGCTGCAATTGTCAGCTTAAATGCGGTATCAATCATATCATCCACAATAATTGCCCGTTTCCCACGAACATTTCCAATCACGGATTCTGGAACGGTTGTGGAATCTTCTGGCGATCGATTGTCAATAATCGCAATGGGTGCTTTCAACAGTTCAGCAAACTTTCTTGCCCGAGAAACTCCCGTATGATCAGGGGAAACAACGACTAGATCCGAATCATAATGCTTTTCGGTAAAATAGTGGGCCAATAGCGTGTCGGCCTTTAAATGATCGACGGGAATATTGAAGAACCCTTGAATCTGGTCGGCATGCAGGTCAAGGGTCACAACCCGGTCAACACCGTCCATTTCAAGGAATGATGCAACTAGCTTAGCGGTAATTGGCTCCCTGGAACGCGCCTTTCGGTCAGCTCTTGAATAACCGTAATATGGGATCACAACATTAATCGAGGCTGCACTTGCTCGTCGCAAAGCATCGACCATAATCAGCAATTCCATCAAGTTAGAATTGACAGGGTCTGAAACCGACTGGATGACGTAAACTTCGTCACCACGAATGCTTTCATCAACACTGATTTTAATTTCATCGTCACTGAATTTTTCAACGGTAGCTTTACCTAATGGCACGCCAACCTTTTTACTAATGGCTTCTGCCAAATGACGATTTGAATTGAGAGAAAACAACTTTAATTTAGGATGCGATTTCAACTCGGTCATGATGTCCTCCAAATATTCTTGTTTAACTAAATATTACCATAATCCCAGGGTTAAATTGTACAATTTTGTGCGAGAATCACATAAAATCTTTTGGCGAGGTACTCCCCATGCCAATCATTGGATCAATTTCGTTATTATTGATTACTGAAATGGTTAAATGATTAGGGGCAGCGGGGGCGTCTACTTTCGTCCGTTCTTGTTCTCCGTCCAATTGCTTGTCAAGTTCATCAGTTCCCACCGGATGATTCGTTGGCCGCCCAATTGCATCCACCAATCGCTTCACTAAACTAGTCCGCCGGTTGACCGAAACGCTTCTGACACATTGTTCAAAGGCGGCTTGTTCGCCAAGCATAATTAAGAAATCGCTTGCTCGCGTGACAGCTGTGTAGAGTAAATTTCGTTGCAGCATTCGCGAATACTGATGAACAATCGGCAAAATCACCATTTTGAATTCACTACCCTGAGCTTTATGAATCGACGTACAGTAAGCCAAAGTGAATTGACTCCACTCACTTTTGTCATAAGTGACTTCAGTCTCGTCAAAATCAATTGTAATCTTTGTGGGTGACTTTTGGTCCTTGACCGTTTCCATCGACACAATAATCCCAATATCACCGTTGAACACGTTTTGCTCAGGATTATTCACCAGTTGGAGCACTTTGTCACCAATGCGATAGACATGCTCGCGAATCGTCACAACTTTTTTAGCAGGCTTATTCTGCCAGACTTCTTGCACAATATCATTTAAGTGGTCAATTCCAGCATTGCCACGATACATCGGTGCCAGTACCTGAACATCCATCAAGCCAAACTGCTTTTGCTTGGCTCGCTTAGTCACCTGTTCAATAACTGAGGGAATCTGATTGTCCCGACAAGGAATAAACGATCGATCGGACTGATTTTCCGCAAAATTCGGTGATAGTTTGCCGCTGTGAATATCGTGGGCCAACTGAATAATCGACGACCCCTTTTCCTGGCGATAAATCGTATCCAGTTGCATGGCCGGAATTTGTTTGGACACCAGTAAATCGTGAAATACTTGTCCTGGCCCGACTGACGGCAATTGATCCTGGTCCCCAACCAGCACAACCTGCATGTGGTTTGGAACTGCGCGGACCAACGAGCGAAACAGATAAGTATCAACCATTGACATTTCATCAATGATCAGTAAGTTTCCCTCAATATCCTTGGTGGGATCAGCGTCATTTGATTCACGGCCATTTAAGCCTAGCAGACGATGAATGGTACTGGCCGGCAGCCCCGTTGATTCCGACATATGTTTGGCAGCTCGACCAGTTGGTGCAGCTAGGACAACTGGGAAATTGCTGTCCTTATAAGAATTAACATCCAGCGAAAGTTCATGGAGCCGCGCATAGGTGTTGACAATTCCGTTGATGATCGTTGTTTTCCCTGTTCCGGGACCCCCAGTTAGAATAAATGCCGGTGATTGAATTGCCTGCACAATGGCGGCAACTTGGGAGTCATCGTAAGTGATATCGAACTGTCTCTCAACACTTTTAAGCTGCTTTTTGATTGCAGCATCATCAAACTCATTGTCATCCTTATTCTTGATAATTCGGTTGATGTGTTCGGCAATTTGAACTTCAGCCGTATACAAACGCGTTAAATAAATTCGATCATCTTGGCCGACAATCTTATTTTCCTTTGCTAATTCAACCATTGATTCAGCTAACTTTTTGCCGGGAATCTTTTGGTTGGAATTGCCTTCCAGTACGCTGGCTGCCATGGCAACTAACGGTGCAGTCGTGGTATACGTATCGCCATTTCGTAAGCACAATTCATCGATGGCATACATCAAGCCAGCTCGGATCCGTTCGTTGGCATCCGGAACCATGCCTAATTTTAAGGCAATCGAATCAGCCTTCCGGAAACTGATACCATCAATATCTTCAACCAATTGATAGGGATTTTCAGAAATAATTTTCAGGGCATCTTCGTGATACTTTTGGTAAATTGCTGAAGCAATCGAACTGGAAAAGCCATAACTGTTCAAGCCAATGATGACCTTCTCCAGATTATCATCCACGGTCAAATTATCGATAATCGCATGCTTGAGCTTCTGACTGATCGGCACAGCATCCAAGACCCGTCCGTCAGCGTTGATCTTTTCAATCGCATCCTCACCCAACGCATCAACTACCCGCTCAGCTGTTTTGCGACCAACCCCAGGAAATTGATCGCCGGATAAGTACTTGATGACCCCATCCTTAGTTGTCGCAATCAGACTTGTATAGTTGGTTGCTTGAAACTGTTTGCCATAACGCGGATGGTCAATGAGTTTGCCGGTAAAATGATAGCTGTTTTCTTCTACCAAATCACCAAAATTGCCGGTGACGACAATCTCGTCTTCCGGCCAATTAATGTTGGTATCAGTGATTTCAACGAGGACAACCTTATAGAAGCTGTCGTTACTGGAAAAGAAGATGGCCTTGAGCCGACCATCTACATATTTTGCCTCGTCGTGATGATTATCTGAATCAAATAAATCTACCGAGCGGTCCACGCCATCCCTCCTCACATAACATCATGACTACTTAGAATCATGATCCTTCGATTTGTTCATTTGAACGACTTTTTCGATATCCTTAAGCTTTTGCTGGCCACGTTTGAAGTAGTCCGGATCACTTTGTTTGGCGGTCTTGAAATACTTGTCGAAGTCCTCACCGTTAACCATGGCCACCAAGCCCCGATTGAAGTTGGCTTTACCGTTCTGCGGTTCAGTTTTCAATACGTTGTCGTAAAATTCCCCGGCTTGGGCAAAATTCCCCAAGGCCAACAAATTATCGCCAATCATTTCATTGATGGACGGGTCGTCACGTTTACCACTCTGGGCAGATAACGCAAATACCATTGCCCGCTTATTGTCGCCCTTTGCCATGTAACTTTGCGCCAACATGGCATAGGCTTCAGCTTGAAGCTTGGTATCATTAATTTCCTGAAAAATCTTGATTGCTTTATCGTATTCTTGGGCAGCGTAGTAGACGTTACCCAACCCAAACTTGAGGGTATCAATCACATCGTCGCCGCTATCCTTAAATAATCCAAGCGCCTTCATCAATAGCTCTTCAGCTTGTTCATAGTCTTTGCCTTCAACCAACAATGTTGCCAATTCGTAATAATGACGGTAATTCTTGGGTTCATTGTCAATCTTTTGGACCAGGTCATGAACCAACTTGTGGGCTTTTTTCTCTTCCTGCTCACGCTTTTTGGTATAGTTACGTTGATTTTCACGATTTTTTTCTTGTAATTTTTTTACTTTATCTGAACTATTCTCTGTCATGTTTATCACCTAGACTAGATCTGTTTCATCCAATTTTCTGTTCAAATAACTGGTGTCATTCCAATCAATCAATTGAAAGGTTTTGCCAGAATCTTGGCTCTCCAAGATGGTGGTGCTGGTATTCGCCAAGCCACCTCGTTTTCTCAAGTCAGCCAAAGGCACCCCCAGCAATGCGTTCATTTCGGCATTCAGGGCTGCCCCGTGACTTACAATCAACACGTTGCCCTCAGGATTATTTTGCACAATATTAACAATGGCTGGGGTCATCCGGTCAATGACTTCTTGATAACTTTCGCCGCCAATTTCTTTTGGATCATACAGGTCTGGGTGGTTGCGAAAATCCTCGAAATCTTCCGGATACAGCCGCTTAACATCTTCGAATTTCATTCCTTCCATCTTGCCAAGATGAAATTCTTCCAATCGGGACAACAGCGAAATCGGTGGGTGCTTTTTCAGCCGGCGATTAATGGTCGTTGCTGTCACCCGAGCGCGTTTAATTGGACTAGCATAAATGTGATTAAAAACAATTTTCGATAGATGCTTTCCAAGCAAATTCATTTCTTCATAGCTTTGGGGAAGTAATGGCGAGTCACCGCCTGCACCTTGATAACGACTTTGAAGGTTCCATTCAGTTTTTCCATGACGAACAAAGTACAACTTAGTCAAATTTCATTCCTCCAAAACTCATTTTACTTCTTACATTATGACAGGAAAGGGCTGTAAATTCAAAACGTTAAAGCAAAAAATCTGAAGATATCCTGAAAAACAGTTAATCAATTAATGACGAAATAAATGTCCAACAATCTTGACATTTTTCTGAATGAGACGTTGGGCGTAACCGCCAATGAATCATTTATCAGCGAGGAACGAAGAACATGCTGACAGTTCAAAAAGTGACTTCTTCGACAACTTGGAGACTGCCCTAACAGTTGGCAGCACTTTTGCTGGGCTCGCAGTTTTCCTCTTGTTTGTCGCGGCAATTGTTCAATTTAGCTGGCGGAGAAAAATTGAGAATTAAATTTATTGGCGTTGCACCGTCATATTTTGAATCTAGGAAAAAGGGACCGGAGACACATGTTGCTTTCCAATCAGTGATCATCATTTGGATCACCACTGATACTCAGATAAAAGCTGCGCCAAGCGGCTGATCCCGGCCATTTAACGAGAAAACCAGTTATTCCAACATCAGGAATAACTGGTTTTCTCGTTAAATTCTGGGATCAAAACGCCTATTGTCTCAGTCTGCTAGTTTTAAAAGCCTAAAATATAAATTAATAAAGGGTCTAGCTTAAAAATCAATTTCACTAGACGTATTGTAACTCCTTGGCCTGCTTATAAGCCGCGTCAATAATGGCCGATCCCAAACACTCGTCGCCATCATAGAAGACAACCGCTTGGCCCGGCGTGATTGCGCGGACTGGGGCATCGAAATCTACCCGGACCGACTGACCATCATCACTGATATGAACAGTCACACCAGTATCTTTTTGGCGATAACGGAACTTGGCAGTACAATGGAAGTCCTGACCACGATCCAAGTTATTAACCCAGTGAATATCTGAAGCCTCAAGATAATCTGCATATAGCAAAGGATTATGGTACCCCTTGCCGACGTATAAGATGTTTTGCTTTAAGTCCTTGCCGACAACAAACCAAGGTTGGTTATCAACCCCATCACCGCCAATTCCTAAACCACGGCGCTGGCCAATCGTGTAATACATTAAGCCATCGTGCTGGCCTTTCACTTCGCCATCGACCGTCATCATCTTACCAGGCGTTGCTGGCAGGTAATGGCCTAAGAAGTTCTTGAAGTTTTTCTCGCCAATGAAACAAATACCAACAGAATCTTTCTTGTCGGCTGTTGCCAATCCAGCTTCTCGGGCAATCTTTCGAACATCCGGCTTGACCATGTTACCAATTGGAAACATCACGCGGTCAAGCTGATCTGCGGAAAGTTGACTCAAGAAATAGGTCTGATCTTTGTTGCCATCAGTCGCCCGCAACAAATGATTATGACCATCTTCATCACGAGTTAATTGGGCATAGTGCCCGGTTGCGATGTAATCGGCACCCAATTCCAAAGCATAATCCAAAAATTCTTTGAACTTGATTTCCTTATTACAAATGACATCTGGATCGGGAGTTCTGCCTTTTTTATACTCATCCAAAAAGTACGTGAACACGCGGTCCCAATACTCCTTTTCAAAGTTAACAGAATAATATGGGATGCCGATCGTATTAGCGACTTTAGCAACATCTTTATAGTCTTCAGTTGCAGTACATACGCCGTTTTCATCAGTATCATCCCAATTCTTCATGAAAACGCCAATCACATCGTATCCCTGTTGTTTGAGCAAATAGGCGACAACTGAAGAGTCGACGCCACCGCTCATCCCAACAACAACCCGAGTTTGACTGTTGTCTTGCATAAAACCACCATCATTTCAATTAGATTCTGGAGAATCCACGAGTTGAAGGTCGTAATTTCCAGTAAACTTTATACTAACTCATTCTCGAAATGATTGCCACAATTAATAAGTAGAAATTAGCTGACTAGAAATTTGGTTATCAATTCTTGGACAGCCTGATTATCCTCTGGCTTGCCAATTGTCACCCGCAACCAGCCGTCTCGCAACCCGTCCCTTAACAGATAACCATTTGAAAGCAGGTATTCATGAAGTCCCTTGGAATCACCATTCTTAACCTGAAAGAAAATGAAATTAGCAGCAGAATCATAGAAAGGAAGCCCTGCTTTCATCAAAAAGTGTTCCCATTTTTTTCGTTCGGCAATGACTGTTTCAACGACTTGATCCACAAAATCGGTGTCTTTAAATGACGCAGTCGCCGCAATTTCTGCAAAGGTGCTCAAATTATATGGCAACCGGGCAGCCTGCAGATAATCGATCAACGGCGACCCACACACGGCAAAGCCAACCCGAAAGTTTGCCAGCCCATAGGCTTTGGAGAATGTCCGCAACACCACCAAATTGGCATATTGCTTGGTTAGTTGAATGACTGATGCGTGTTTATCACCTGTAAAGTCAATGTAGGCTTCATCTACAATGACCGTTACCGTGTCCGGAAGATCAGCCAAAAAGCTTTGGATGGTTTTGGGCGAAATGAAGGTTCCAGTCGGATTATTGGGGTTACAGATCCAGACCATCCGGGTCTTTTCATCAACCTCGCGTTTCATGGCCGAAAGATTAATTCGACCGGATTCATCAAGGTCAACCGTTCGAATTTTAGCCCCTTCAATCTGAGCATGCAGCTGATATTCAGAAAAAGTTGGCGCCGGATCCAGCACCTCATCACCCGGTTGTAAAATGACCCGACTGAGTAACTCAATAATTTCGTCCAACCCATTTCCGAAAATCAGGTTATCGGGACTGATATTAAATCTGGTAGCAATGCTTGACCGCAACTCTTCGGCGTTACTATCGGGATATAAATTTGAATCGGCATAATGCCATTTGTCCAATGCTTTGGCAACATCAGGAGACGTTCCAAACGCATTTTCATTCGCTGATAAACGCACCAGCTTATCGAGCCCACGTTGTTTTTTTAGTTCCGCTAACGTCATCTCCGGAACGTACGGATTTAAGTGTTTGACAGTTTCTTTAACCATAGGAGCCTCCAATTTTAGTAAATAATGATTGGTTGTACCGTAACAGATTGTGGTGGCAGTGGCAATGTTTGGGTGAGATGCGGATTGAGCTATCGTTCTTTGGCGACGTAGCGAAATCGTACTCTGCAATGCAGGAGTCTGCTCATAAGCACCACCAACACAAATCCCCAAAACCGGGATTTCTGTTGGCGGCGGCTTATGCTCCGACTCCCAACCGCATTGCTTCGCACACTACCGAAATGTGTTTCGATTGCCAACCGCTTGGATCCACACTCTACCATTTTTGAATCTCCGCCCGATCCTTCGTCAAACTTTTTTTACCTTCCCTGCTTGCCAACTCCTTTTTAATTTGGTCTGGCGTAATTCCTCTTTGGGCCATCAAAACTTCCACATGGTATACCAAATCTGCAACTTCCAAGATAAAATCCGGATCTGAGTCATTTTTTGCGGCGACAATCACCTCAGTCGACTCCTCGCCGACTTTTTTCAAAATTTTATCCAGTCCTTTATTAAACAGGTACTCTGTGTATGAACCCGGCTTCGGATTGTTTTTTCGATCTAAAATTAATTCATATAATTCATCTAAATTCTGCATGGCTATTCCTCCTGGTTCTTATCGACAACTGTTCTATAGAAACAACTCGTGTGCCCCGTATGACATGCAGGTCCCGCTGGAATTACCCGCATTAGTAACGTGTCTTCATCACAATCAATTTGGATGGCCACGATTTGCTGGGTATTGCCACTAGTTTCACCCTTATGCCACAACGCTTTTCGACTTCGTGACCAAAACCACGTTTGCATCGTTTTTAAGCTTAATTGATAACTTTCTTCATTAACATAGGCCATCATCAATACTTGATCCGTCTGGTCATCAACGACAATGGTTGGCACCAAACGGTCTGGGTATTTTTCAAAATCTGGTTTTAACGTACGATCACCCCATTTTGGCTTAGCTGGCCTTTGACGTCTGCAATGGTTAACTCGCCAAAATGAAAAACTGAAGCAGCAAGCGCGCCATCGACGTTGGCTGCCAAAAATACGTCGGTGAAATCTTGGATATTTCCGGCACCACCGGAAGCGATGATTGGGACATTAACTGCCTTGGTTAGTTCCTGATAGAGCTTAATATCAAAGCCGCTCTTGGTCCCGTCCTTGTCCATGCTGGTCACAAGCAACTCGCCGGCACCCCGGGCAACCCCTTGCTTAGCCCACTTAATTGCATCCAAATCAGTTTTCTTTCTGCCGCCATTAACGTAAACATCATATTGATTTGCTTCAGGATTCCATTTGGCATCAATTGCTAAAACCACACATTGGCTGCCAAATTTCTTCGCGCCTTGAGTAATTAATTCAGGATTGTTAACCGCGGCGGAATTAACCGCCGTTTTATCCGCCCCAGCCTTCAACAAATTTTGCGTGTCGGCAACACTGTGAATGCCACCGCCAACCGTCAAAGGCATAAACACTTGGCTGGCAACGGCTTCAATCGTTTCAACAATGGCTTTACGCCCTTCATTGGTCGCGGAGATGTCCAGAAATACCAATTCATCGGCGCCCTGTTTTTGATAAGCCGCCGCAATTTGAGTCGGATCGCCAACGTCTTTGAGGTTTACAAAATTGACCCCTTTCATCACCCGACCATGATCGACATCCAAACAGGGAATAATCCGTTTAGCGAGCATTGGCATCCACCTCCGCTAAAGTTGCTAAAGGCAGGTCACCAGTCACCATTGCCTTGCCAACGATTGCGGCTTTAATATTGGCAGCCGCCAATTGATTTAAGTCAAAAACGTTGCGGATGCCACCAGAGGCAATCATTGTCGCCGTTGGAAACTTGGCTTGCAACTCACCTAATTGATTGACGTTGGGACCACCCATCGTGCCATCACGAGATATATCAGTCACCACGAAGCTGTTAACGCCGAATGCAACCATTGAAGCCATGAGTTCGGCCATTTTAACCGTGCTTTGTTCCAACCAACCGGAAACGGCTACCAGCCCATCTTTGCCGTCGATGCCAACCACAATTTGGTCGGCGCCAAATTGGGCAATCGCCTCTTGAACCAATTCAGGATCATTCAGCGCCGCCGAACCTAAGATGACTCTGGAAACACCAGATGTCAGATAATCATTAATTTGTGCAAGTGAGCGGATTCCGCCGCCCACTTCGACGGCAAGCTTGGTTCGTTCACAAATTTCTTTAATGATTGATCGGTTAACTGGCTGGCCAGACTTTGCACCATCGAGATCGACCAAATGAAGATTAGTTAACCCAGCCTTCTCGATTGCCAGTGCCTGATCGAGCGGCGAGCGATTAATAACGGTTGTTTTGCTAAAATCGCCTTGGTAGAGCCGAACGCTCTGTTGACTCTTTAAATCAATTGCGGGAATAATCTTCATTTTGAATCATCTCCTTAAATTTTGTTAACCCAGCCAATCCCACTTGACCGCTTTTTTCGGGGTGAAATTGAATCCCAATGACGTTATCTTGACTCACAATGCTTGGAATTTGGACCCCATAATCAACTGTGGCGACTATTTTGGCCTTATCAGTCGCGACATAGTATGAGTGAACGAAATAGGTAAATTGATCATCAAAGACGGTTGCCAGCGGATCGGCTTGAACGGCTCGGTTTTTATCCCACCCCATGTGAGGCACTTTGACACCAAGATTTTCAGGAATTGGCACCACTTCTCCGGGAATAATTCCTAATCCATTGGTTTCGCCGAATTCCAAGCTCTTATCAAATAACAACTGCATCCCCAAACAAATTCCCAAAATCAGAATGCCCCGCTCGGCAGCCGTTTGAATGATCGGAACCAATTTTCGCTCATTTAAAGAATCCATCGCTTTTTGAAAGGCCCCAACGCCAGGTAGGATCAGGCCATCTGCAGCTAAAATCTTTTTATGATCAGCAGTCAGCTCATTTTCAAGATTCAAATAGTCCAACGCCTTTTTGACATTTCGAGTATTACCCGTATCGTAATCAATAATCACGATCATTAGATGACCCCCTTGGTAGATGGAATCCCCTTAATTTCAGGATTTAGTGTCACGGCAGCTCTTAATGCCCGGCCAAGGGCTTTAAACAGCGTTTCAATTTTGTGATGGGTATTTCTGCCATAAAGCACTTCGGCGTGCAAGTTAAGCTCCGCATTGAAGGCAAACGCTTGGAAGAAGTCCTCGGTCACTTCGGTGTCATAACCGCCTAAATGGTCGTTGATAAATTCTGCATTAAATACCAGGTAAGATCGCCCGGATAAATCGATCACAACCCGACTCAACGTCTCGTCCAATGGAATCAGTGCCGAACCAAACCGCTCAATACCGGCCTTATCTCCAAGGGCTTTTTTTAAAGCCATCCCGAGCGCAATCCCAACATCTTTGGTTGTGTGATGAGGATCCACATCCAAGTCGCCCTTAGCTTTCACAACCAAGCCGAATCGGCCATGACGGGCAAACGCATCCAGCATGTGGTTAAAGAATCCAATCCCCGTATCAATGTCGATGGTTGAATAATTATCAAGATTCAGGCTGAGTTCGATCTGGGTTTCTTTGGTATCTCTGGAAATTGTGGCTTCTCTCATCGCAATCACCCCTTTATTAAATTTGATTTGGCATAGTCGGCATCTGCTTGTTGTAAATTCGTAATTAATTCCCTAATTTGTGGTTGGAACTGACGCAAGGCCAACCGGTTCACAACCAACTTGGTATTGACCGGCTGCAGTTTGGCATAGACGTGCAAATTGTTCTCACGCAACGTATTGCCAGTCTCAACAATGTCCACGATCGCATCTGCTAACCCAATCAATGGCGAAAGTTCAACTGAACCCTCGATTTTGATAATTTCAACGTCTTCGCCGATCCCTTGAAAATAGCGTTTGGTAATGTTGGGATACTTAGTAGCAATGATTTTGCGGCGGGGCTGCTGAGGATTAAATGAGCTGGTTGAGGCCAAAACAAATCGACATTTACCAACGCTTAAATCCAACATTGCGTACTGTGAATTTTGCTGCTCATCTAAAATATCACTGCCGACAATTCCAATCTGGACTGAACCATTATTCAAATAGGTCAATACATCTGGGCCTTTAACCAAAATGATTTCATAGCGGGGATCCTCATCAAAAATTAGGCGCCGCTTCTTATTCTTTACGCCCTCGCAATTGATCCCACTGGCTTCCAATAACGGAATGACCTGCTCTTCTGTTCGCCCTTTTGTAAGGGCAATTTTTAATGGTGTCATCTTTTCACCTGCTTTTTGTTAAATCAATTAATTGACTACCAGTACTGGTGGCAAGACGTTGAGCCGCCGCCAAGTTGTCTGCCAGACACAACGTGGCATTTTTCAACTCACGTAATTTTGCTTCTGCCAACTGCCACTGATCTTGATTAAAATAAATCAGCGTCACTGGTTTTTCGCTCTGAACGACGGTTCGTTCAACCAGCGAATCGACGTCAAATGCGACCCCGACGGCTGACACATGGACCTTCTGAAAGTTGGTCAGCAAATCATCGTAGCGGCCGCCACTGAACAAATAGTCGGCCGACTTATCGGTAAAGCCGCGAAAGGCCATTCCAGTGTAATAAGTTTGCGGAGACGGAATGCTCAAGTCGAGGGCCACTTTATAATCTGGAAACTGCTGGTTGATGAAAGCCTTGGTTGCGGTCAAATCGTCAATAATCTGATGGAGTTCGGCAATCTCCGGCATGGTTTTAACCAATCGCATGGCTTTGTCAAAATCACCAAAGAGCCAGGGCCACTCAGCTAGGAATTTTGAATAAGCGGTGTTGGCTAGCGGCGAACACAAGCTATTGTATTTGTTCAAATCTTTCGCATACAAAGCCGCTTTTAAGCTATCCTTGGTCGGCTGAGGTAAATCCAATGTTTGGATGACGACATCAACGAACTTGGCGTGACTGAGTTCAATAGTCAAATCTTGAATGCCCATCTCCTGGCAGCCAGCCAAAGCGACAACTAAACACTCCCAATCTGTCTTAATCCCTTTGTAGCCGACAATTTCAATTCCGGCCTGCGTTAATTGATTGTAACTGCCGGATAACCGTTTTTTAACCCGGAAAACATCGCCGCCGTAATACCATTTAACCGGCAAATCCACGCCAGTCGTACTCATTACCCGGGCAACTGGCAAAGTCAGGTCGGGCCGAAGTACTAACGGTTCGCCCTGCTCATCCAATAACTGGTAAGGTCGATAATTATCGGCATTCAGTGGCTTAAAAACATCTGAATATTCAAGAACCGGGGTCGTCAGCTTACGAAACCCCCGCCGGCGGAACCCTTTAAACAATCGGTTTTCAATGGCCTCTTTTGTTTCGGCTTGCGTGCCTAATTCATCCCGAGTCCCATTTGGTAAATTTTTATTTGTCATGCTGTCACTTCCTGTGAATGTTTGCCTGCTTTTGTCTGAATCGATAACTGGTCCATTGAAATCTTTGAAAGGTGGCCTCTTCTTAACGAAAAAGCCGCGATCAATCACATCTTCGAAGCTTAAGAAAGTCTTCGAGGACGAGATTAATCGCGGTTCCACCTCAATTCGCACCTACCTCACGATAGAATGCCTTACATTGCCAACAACTCGTCATTTTCATAACAGCTGTGGCAACCCTGATAACGCTAAACATGCGAATCGGCCTACTTAGTTCAACCGGTTAAGTTCATAGATGTGTGTTCACCAGCAGAATGATCCCTTCACAGCAACGGGATTCTCTTGTCATTCTTCACTGGCTACTTGTTCTAATCAAAACTTTATTTTATTAAGATTTGCTAATTATTAGCTAATAATACCACGCTTTTTATCGAAGTCAAGCCAGATCTTGATAGCCGGCAACCAGTGAAGCCATGCAATTATAGCCCTGACCTACAGCATCAATACTGTGAGCATCGCTACCATATACAAATGAAATCTTTAATAATTTAGCCATTTTAATGATTTCCAGAGTTGGATACTGTTCATTGCAATAAGCCTTGTATAGGCCCGCAGCGTTTAAATCAAGTTGGCGGCCTTGTACCTTGACAGCAAGGAGAATGCCGTTAATCAACCGTTCATTTTGAACCGAAAAAGAATGGTCCAAATCAAAGTAATCTTGAAATTTCTTGATTAACGTCATATGGGCAATCCGCCGAGGGGCAAATTGACCCAAATCAGCGTTCACCGAAGCTAAGACTTGCTTAAAATAACTGACATACAGCGCTTGGGAATCGGCTGCCTGACTTAACAGTCCCTCTTGAAAATCTGCGACCGTATCATCAACACACCAATAGTGATTATTTTTGCCCTTCAAAAAATGGACCGATAATAGATTGTCATCCGTTTGGGAACCATATTCACTCAGAAAATCTTTGGTCCATTCGGTGAATTCTGGCAAGTAGTCCACTTCAAACCCAATATGAATCTGAATCTGACCCGCATATTTTTGCCGCATTCGAGTCATTTTGGCAAAATAGGCATCCAAATCGCTGGCCGCCATCGACGCCTCCGTCAAACCAGTTGGTTGACCTTCATAATGGGCCGAAAAGTCTGGCGGCAGTGGCGCATGTTCGGTAATGCTGTATTCTTGAAAGCCCAGTTTGATGGCTTTTTGGATCATCAATTCAACATCATCGCCACTTCCATGGGAGCAAAATTCGGTATGTGAATGTCCTTCGCGCTTCAGCATCTTAAAGCCTCGTTCCTTATTTATTCAACCTTTTGAATCCAGCCAGCTGGTGCCTCAACATTCCCAAACTGAATGCCAGTCAGCTCGTTATATAACTTCTGGGTCACCGGGCCAACTTCAGTTTCACTATAAAAGACATGTAAATTGTCTTGATATTCGATGCCGCCAATTGGGGCAATGACAGCAGCGGTTCCCATCGCCCCTGCTTCAGTAAACCGATCCAGGTCATCGATATAAACATCCCCCTGAACTGGTTTCAGGCCCAATCGATGTTCCGCCAACCAGAGCAGCGAATATTTCGTAATACTTGGCAAAATCGAATCGGACTTCGGTGTCACAAATTCGCCATCCTCGGTAATTCCAAAGAAATTGGCCGACCCAGCCTCTTCAATTTTGGTATGGGTTGCCGGATCCAAATAAATGACATCTGAATAACCGGCTTTATGAGCCTCGTCACCTGGTAACAAGCTCCCACCATAGTTACCGCCGACCTTACTTTGGCCAGTTCCATGGGGAGCCGCCCGATCGTAATAGGAAGTGGTGAAGTTAGTGGGTTTCAAGCCGCCTTTATAGTAAGCCCCCACTGGCATCGCAAAAATGGTAAAAATGTACTCAGAAGCCGGATGAACCCCAATCGTACCGCCAACCCCAATGAGCAATGGCCGCAAATATAAAGTTGCCCTAGTGCCGTACGGTGGCACATAATCGGCGTTAGCTTTAACCACTTGTTTAACAGCATCCACAAATTGATCCTCTGGGAATGCCGGCATCAACAGGCGTTGACTACTCTTGGTCATTCGTTTGGCATTTTGATCCGGACGAAATAGCTGAATGCTGCCATCCTTGGTTCGATAAGCCTTCAAGCCTTCGAAATCCGCCTGACCATAATGAAGAGAGGTTGATCCCTCACTAATATGTAACGTCCCATCTTCACTGAGTTCGCCATTGTCCCATTTGCCGTCTTTGTAATGAGCAATAAATCGATAAGGCAGGTCCATATATTCGAAGCCAAGATTGTTCCAATCAATTTCTGACGCGGGTTTTGCTTTTGCCATGAGTGTTCCTCCTCAAAAATTCTTCCGTATTAAGTTGGTCTAACCAATTTTTCACATTCTAATTGTTTTAACAGACACTGTCAACTGAAATTATTTTTGTGTATTTACCCACAAGTGTCTTCAATTGTCAATGGTTTTGTAAACGATTACAATGAAGCTGTATTTAGGTTCGGTTTGCTTCTCAATGTTTCGATATCAAATTAAACAAAACGGCGATGCATCCAAGATCAGAATGCACTGCCGTTTTCATTTAAATTCTGGGATCAAAACGCCTTCGTCCCAGTTTTGTTCACTTTGATTATTTTAAACAAAGCAACCTTTTTTATTTAGACTATTTTAGTCGAGATCGACCTTTTCAACCCAGCCATACTTATCTTCAACGTCACCTGCTTGAATGCCAAACAAGGTATCGTAAAGCTTCTGAGTAACAGGGCCTGGTTCTGTTTCACTGTAGAAGACGTGCTTCTTACCATTGTTGGTTAATGAACCAACTGGTGAAATAACAGCAGCAGTTCCCATGGCACCTGCTTCAGTGAACTCGTCAAGATCATTAACGTCAATGTGCGTTTCAGTTGGATCCAAGCCTAAGTCTTTGGCGATGGTTAAAACTGATTTCTTCGTGATCGAAGGCAGAATTGAATCTGATTTTGGCGTGTAGAATTTGCCATCTTTACCAATTGCATAGAAGTTGGCACCGCCAAATTCATCGATATACTTGTGCTCACGTGGGTCCAAGTATAATTCACCAGCGAAACCAGCGTTCTTGGCTTCCTTACCTGGTAACAAACTACCAGCATAGTTACCAGCAGTCTTGGCTTGACCAGTTCCAGCATAAGCAGCCCGGTCGTACTGGCTGACCATGTATGGCATTGGATGTAATCCTTTAATATAGGCACCAACCGGGGTGGCATAGATATGGAATGTATAGGTGCTTGATGGCGCAACCCCAACAACCGGCTCAGTCCCAATCATGAATGGACGGATGTAAAGTGAACCGCCAGATCCATAAGGTGGCACGAATTCTTGGTTTGCTTTAACGACTTCTTTAACTGCGGCAACGTATTTGTCTTCAGGATAAGTTTGCATCACTAATCGCTTGGCAGAATTATTTAACCGCTTGGCATTCATGTCAGGGCGGAACAAGTTAATACTGCCATCTTTAGTCCGATAAGCCTTCATTCCTTCAAAGACTTCTTGGCCGTAATGCAACTCTTCGGCACCTTCTGACAAGGTCAAGGTTGATTCGGTGGTCAAGCCACCATTTTGCCATTTGCCATCTTTAAATTCTTCATTGTAACTGTAAGGTAAATCTCTGTATTCAAATCCTAAATTTTTCCAATCAAGGTCTTTAACATCTTGTTTTGCCATGTATCAGGATCCTCCTTAAAATATTATTAAGTAGGTAATAAACGAGTTGCTAAGTATGGTTTCCCCGTATCAAATATGTAAGAAATCAGGTTCTGAATTGTGCTTTACAGAAGGTAATTCATGTGATCGTCACTTATGCGTTTATCATCATTTCTTAATTAATATCTAATTTATCGCTTTTAAAAAGGTGTGTCAATACAGAATTTGATTTCAATGATGAGAATAGCCTAAAAACACCGTCAATCTCCTTTTTCTGCTCAAAAAAGGAAACTAACGGTGCATTGTGAAATCTTATTTTTTGTAAATAGCTTTCAAAGCTGCCAAATCGTCGGCTGATAAGGTTATTTTTCCCTGGTCAATCGGGAACATAATCGAGCTGCGTTTCATGCTATGATCCAACCCCAACACATGACCGATTTCGTGCATGGCAACAGAAAGTTGAAGGCTGGATTGTGGATACTCAATATTGAGGCCGGCCTTTCCTCGATTCAAATCATCGTTGTGCTCACCCAGCAGCGGATAAATTTTCGGTCCGCCAAGCCCTAATTCCACAGAACTACTTTGGACCGAAACCCGTTTTCGGTAAACGTAAAAAGTCATGATATTGGCTTGGGTACTATTTTTATCTGAAAATGGTGAGATCCGCACAATTCCCGTCTGGTTGTATTTGTGAACCGCCTTTAAAAAGACCGCCCTGGCTTTGGCAGGAACCCCGGCTGCAAACCGGTACTCGTAATGATTAGAAAGCTGCCGTTCTTGAACAATGCTCTCAATCGGAGTTTCATCAGCTTTAGAAGTCGTCGACTGAGTGGATTGGGTCAAAGTGGCTGTCTTTTGAATCCGACTGATCAACATCGCCGGCATATCCACAGCATTGTTAATTTGCCGCCCAATTGTTTTCATTGATCCGGGTTGAATAAACACATTAACCGTCAACCCAACAATGATGACCGCCACTAACCTATTTAGCCATTTCATTGTTGATCACCCCCAACTCCGATTTCTGCTTTGCGCGACTGTGAGTGATCAAATGCCGCGACTGCCATTCAGAAATGATTGGCGTCTTTTTAACGATCGTTTGGGAAATGGTTGACTCATGATACTGATCTTGCAGCCAAGACATTGGAAATAGGATTAAAATATTTAACAGAAAAAAAGTAACGAGATATCTGGTTAGCAGCCCCATCACCGAGCCAAGCAATTCGTCACCAAGATGGAGTCCAGGTAGACGTGTCACACCATTTAAATGCTTTCCAAGGCTGGTATACACTGCTTGGGTGATCGAAAATAACAAGACAAAAGCGATTATATCACTCACATATAGCCATTGAATATCAGGTTTAAGCTGAAGTTGTTTGAGCAACTTAATCATCAAGTTTCCGAGTGGCTGAAAATAATACATCGCGACGATGAAGGCGAGTATCAATGACCCCGCCTGCACAGATTGTTTGATCAGGCCAATTCTATAACCACGAATCAATCCACTAATCAGTATTAAAATCACAATTATATCTAAAATCATTTCGAATCCCTTCAGAATTGTTGAAACAGTCCGCAAAAATAGTTATTCCAGTTTACCATGTCTGTTCATCACAAAGCATCCGGACGGACGCAGCTTAAGGATTTTTTTATAATAAACCACCTTGAGATAAGCTGTTAGCCAGCTGCTAGTTGAAATGCAAAAGAGGCTGAGACATGAGTCGGCAAAGTGTTTATAAATGCAACTTGTCTTTCTAAGACTTGCGACAAACGGCTGATCCCAGAATTTAAGCCAAAAAAGTAGGTTCTACAATATCTGTTGTTGGTAATAGATTTTATCTATTACTGATGACAGATTTTTTGTTTCTCGTTAGAATAAAAA
>NZ_JAHPPD010000037.1 GCF_019061365.1 Lentilactobacillus dabitei | reverse complement strand
TTTTGTTTCTTTTGAAATCTTAGTCATAAAAAATACCTCCAAAGCTAAAGTTTTTACTTTAACTTTGGGGGTATAGGTCAGGATTGCTTCCAGCCTCTTTGATATATCCAGAGAAATTATTAAGGGAGTTGTTGAAGATGGGGATGCATCAATATTTGGAGAGCTTGGCAGAATTGGAATTGATTAATCGAGCGCCGGGATATTTTAAATTTGAGCAACATTCAGTTGCCGCCCACTCATTCAAAGTAACCGAAATCGCCCAATTTTTGGGTGACGTTGAAGAAAATGCCGGTAAAAAAATTGATTGGCGCCTACTGTACGAAAAAGCACTGAACCATGATTATACCGAACGGTTCATTGGTGACATCAAAACCCCTGTTAAGTATGCAACTCCCGTTCTTCGAAGTATGTTGGCCGATGTTGATGATAAGCTGACTGAAAATTTCATTGAGAATGAAATCCCAACCGAGTTCCAAGATGCTTATCGCCGACGGTTATCCGAAGGCAAGGATGCCAGTATTGAAGGAAAAATTTTGGCGGTTGCTGATAAAGTTGACCTGTTATACGAATCATTTGGAGAAATTCAAAAAGGCAATCCGGAAGAGGTTTATCCGGAAATGTACAAAGAAAGTCTCTCAACGATGCTGAAATATCGCGACATGGCTTGTGTTCATTATGTCATTAAAGAGATTATTCCGGAGATGTTGGCGGAGAACTTTACCACTCAAGATAAGCTACGTAATTTAACACGAAAGGTTTTAAAAAAGGAGCACGTTTCCAGTAATTAATCGTTGGCGAAAGTATGTTCGTATGGTAAAATAGCGTTGATAGTGGGGCTAAGTAAGCATGGTTTTGCTTGTAGCCCCTTTAGTTTTGTCATTCTGATGATTAAGTCAGGGGGAATTTAAGATTGATTGAAAGAGAAAATGACCGCAAGTTTGATTTGGTGTCCAAATATCGGCCAACAGGTGACCAACCGGATGCCATCAAGAAATTGGTGAGTGGCATCAATGAAGGAAAAAAAGCTCAAATCTTAAAAGGGGCTACCGGTACTGGTAAAACATTTACAATTTCTAACGTCATTTCGCAAGTGAACAAGCCAACCTTGGTGTTATCCCATAACAAGACATTAGCTGGTCAATTATACGGTGAATTCAAGGAATTCTTCCCCAATAACGCGGTTGAATACTTTGTCAGTTATTATGATTATTATCAGCCTGAAGCCTACGTGCCATCCAGTGACACGTACATTGAAAAGGATTCAGCGATTAATGATGAAATCGACCAGTTGCGGCATTCAGCTACCAGTTCTTTGTTGGAACGAAACGATGTCATTGTGGTTGCATCAGTGTCATCAATCTTTGGATTAGGTGATCCAACTGAATATCGAAATCACGTTGTGTCACTTCGAGTTGGGCAAACAATTGAACGGGATCATTTTTTGCGTCAGTTGGTTGACATTCAATACGATCGGAATGATATTGATTTCCAGCGGGGCCGGTTTCGGGTTCACGGAGACGTGGTCGAAGTCTTCCCAGCTTCATGGGATGAGCATGCTTTTCGAATTGAGTTCTTCGGCGATGAGATTGATCGGATTCGCGAAGTTGACACCTTAACAGGTGAAGTCATTGGTGATCGAGAGCACATCGCGATTTTCCCGGCCACTCATTTCTTGACCAGCGATGATGTGATGAAGTTAGCCTTACCTGAAATTCAAGATGAAATGGACAAGCAAGTTGCTAAATTTGAAAAAGAGGGTAAGCTGCTTGAAGCCCAACGGTTGAAGCAACGGACCACTTATGATATCGAAATGATGCGAGAAATGGGCTACACCAGTGGGATTGAGAACTATTCTCGGTTCATGGATCGCAGAAAGCCTGGCCAGCCACCATTTACTTTGCTGGACTTTTTCCCTGATGACTTCTTATTAGTTGTCGATGAGTCTCACCAAACGATGCCGCAAATTCGTGGGATGTATAATGGTGACCAAGCTCGTAAGAAACAACTGGTTGACTATGGCTTTCGGTTGCCAAGTGCACTGGATAACCGGCCATTGACACTGGCGGAATTTGAGAAGCATGTTCATCAAGTGGTTTATATGTCAGCGACCCCCGGACCATACGAAATGGATCAGACTGATGATGTGGTCACCCAAATTATTCGGCCAACCGGCTTACTGGATCCAACAATCGATGTTCGACCGATTATGGGGCAAATGGACGACCTGGTCGGCGAAATTAATAAGCGGGTTGATAAGCATGAACGGGTCTTTGTCACCACTTTGACGAAAAAAATGGCGGAAGATTTAACCGATTATCTCAAGGATCTTGGCATTCGGGTTAAATATTTGCATTCGGATATTAAAACGCTGGAACGGACCCAAATTATCCGTGATTTGCGATTGGGTAAATTTGACGTGTTAGTTGGGATTAACTTGTTGCGGGAAGGTATCGATGTGCCTGAGGTTTCGTTGGTGGCCATTTTGGATGCTGACAAGGAAGGCTTCTTACGTAATGAACGATCCCTCATTCAAACGATCGGCCGAGCTTCTCGAAACGAGCATGGAGCTGTGATTATGTATGCGGACACTGTGACGGATTCGATGAAGGCTGCCATTGACGAAACTGCCCATCGCCGAGCGGTCCAAATTGCCTATAATAAAAATCACGGCATTACGCCTACCACAATCAAAAAGCCGATTCGAAATCTTATTTCAATTACCAAAAATACGGATGATTCTGGTGAGAAAGATGACTTCGTGGAAAGTGATTTCGAGCAAATGGATAAAAAAGACCAAAAGAATATGCTCGCTCGATTGACTGAAGAAATGCGAGATGCTGCCAAACAGCTTGACTTTGAACAAGCGGCAACCTTGCGTGATACAATCATTGAGTTAAAGGGTGAAATGAGCTAAAGGAGTAAATGCGTATTGGGAATGGATAAAATTGTAATTCGTGGGGCTCGGGCCCATAACCTGAAGAACATCAACGTGACAATTCCAAAGGATAAATTGGTCGTTATGACGGGGCTTTCTGGATCGGGAAAGAGTTCTTTGGCATTTGATACACTTTATGCAGAAGGCCAACGTCGCTATGTTGAAAGTTTGTCATCATATGCCCGCCAATTCCTTGGCCAGATGGACAAACCGGATGTGGATTCTATCGATGGTTTAAGCCCGGCAATTTCAATTGATCAAAAAACAACTTCAAAAAATCCCCGTTCAACTGTTGGAACGGTTACTGAAATTAATGATTATTTCCGTCTGCTTTGGGCTCGGGTTGGCGTGCCGATCTGTCCTAATGACGGCTCAGTAATTTCCAGCCAATCTGTTGACCAAATGATTGATCAGATTATGAAATTACCCGAAAGGACAAAATTGCAGATTCTTTCGCCAATTGTCCGGGGTAAAAAGGGCCAGCACAAGAAAATCTTTGAAAAAGTGAAACGTGAGGGCTTTGTTCGAGTTCAAGTAGACGGGGAAACCTATGATGTTGATGAAGTACCCGAACTTGAAAAAAATAAGGCTCATGATATTAATATCGTGGTTGATCGAATTATTGTAAAAGATGGGATTAATAATCGCCTGTCAGATTCATTGGAAGCTTCACTCAGATTAAGTGGTGGCTATGCGGTTGCCGATTTTATGGGCGAGCGGGATCCAATGCTGTTTTCTGAACATTATGCTTGTCCAATTTGTGGCTTTACAGTTGGTGAATTGGAACCAAGATTATTTTCATTCAACTCACCAATCGGTGCCTGTCCCGATTGTGATGGCCTGGGAATGAAATTGGAAGTTGACGAGGACCTGGTTGTCCCTGATAAAGACAAAACGTTAAACGAGGGTGCCTTGGCTCCTTGGAATCCTGCAGGATCTAAATGGTATCCCAATATGTTGGCTCAAGCATGTGAGGCCCAGGGAATCGATATGGACACGCCATTTAAGAAATTATCGAAAAAAGATCGTGATTTCGTGCTTTACGGTTCAAAAACCAAGACATTCCATTTTGTACTTCAAAGTGATTTTGGTGGTATTCGAGATGTTGACGGTCCTTTTGAAGGCGTCATTAATAACGTTAACCGCCGTTATCACAATACCAGCAGTGATTTTACCCGGAATAATCTCAATCAATACATGACCGAGCTGACTTGTCAGACTTGTCACGGTTACCGACTCAACCGGAAAGCCTTGGCAGTGAAGGTTGGCAAACGCAACATTGCCGAGATTTCTGCGTTGGATGTTTCAGCTGAATTAACCTTTTTCAGAGCCTTGTCGTTTGGCCCTCAGGATACAATGATTGCTAAACCAATTATCAAGGAGATTACGGACCGGCTCACTTTCCTCAGAAACGTTGGCTTAGATTACCTAACGCTGTCTCGTTCAGCTCGAACTCTTTCTGGTGGCGAAGCGCAACGAATTCGTTTGGCAACTCAAATCGGTTCCAACTTAACTGGCGTGCTCTACATTTTGGATGAGCCCTCAATCGGGTTGCATCAACGTGATAATGACCGTTTGATTGCGTCATTGAAGAAGATGCGTGATCTTGGCAACACACTAATTGTTGTTGAGCATGATGAAGATACAATGCGGGCGGCCGATTACATTGTGGATATTGGTCCTGGTGCCGGCCAAAGTGGTGGTCAAGTCATGGCAGTTGGAACCCCTGAGGATATTGAAAAAGCGCCAAAATCGATTACCGGTCAGTATTTAGCTGGAAAACGATTTATTCCGGTGCCGTTAAAGCGCCGAAAGGGCAATGGTAAGAAGATCAGGGTCACCGGTGCTGCTGAAAACAACCTCAAGAACCTCACTGTCGATTTTCCGCTCGGAAAGCTGGTTGTGGTGACTGGCGTTTCAGGCTCTGGTAAATCGACCTTGGTTAATGATGTTTTGAAACGGGCATTAGCCCAAAAGATTAATCATAATTCTGAAAAACCCGGGAAGTACAAATCAATTTCAGGCTACAAGAATATTGAAAAAATCGTTGATATTGATCAAACACCGATTGGCCGAACTCCAAGAAGTAACCCAGCCACTTATACTGGCGTATTTGATGATATCCGGGGCCTATTTGCCAACACCAATGACGCCAAGTTACGCGGGTTTAAAAAGGGCCGCTTCAGTTTCAACGTGAAGGGCGGTCGTTGTGAAACCTGTCATGGCGATGGAATCTTAAAAATTGAGATGAACTTTCTTCCTGACGTTTACGTGCCTTGCGAGGTTTGTCACGGGAAACGGTATAACGCCGAAACCCTGGAAGTTCAGTATAAAGGTAAGAATATCGCAGATGTGCTTAATATGACAGTTGATGAAGCGGTCGACTTCTTTAGCGCGATTCCGAAGATCAGCCGGAAATTACAAACAATTAAGGACGTTGGCCTGGGATACGTTTCATTGGGTCAATCTGCCACAACGCTTTCGGGTGGAGAAGCTCAACGCATGAAGTTAGCCTCTGAGCTCCATAAAAAAGCCAATGGTAAGAACTTCTATATTCTTGATGAGCCGACAACTGGTCTGCATTCAGAAGATATCCGTAAATTATTGGGAGTTCTTCAGAAGTTAGTCGACCAGGGGAACACGGTTTTGATCATTGAGCATAATCTTGATGTTGTCAAAAGCGCTGATTACTTAATTGATTTAGGACCAGAAGGCGGTGATGGTGGTGGTCAGATTGTTGCCACCGGAACACCTGAAAAGGTCGCTGAAG
Organism: Lentilactobacillus dabitei; assembly: GCF_019061365.1. Taxonomy (GTDB): domain Bacteria; phylum Bacillota; class Bacilli; order Lactobacillales; family Lactobacillaceae; genus Lentilactobacillus; species Lentilactobacillus dabitei. The sequence continues at coordinate 19,875 of NZ_JAHPPD010000037.1, read as the reverse complement.
TTAAGGAGAGCTACACGGGTCAATACCTTAAACCGGTTTTAGAGCGGGATAAGAAGTTGACCAAGGCGACAATATTAAAAACCAAGACTAAAGTAACGACCAAGTCAAAATAACCTGATATTTAGCAGTCTTTCCGGATGATCGGAGAGGCTGCTTTTCTACATAAACTGACTTTTCTCTTAAAATGATACGCCCGGTATGTTATACTCTAATAAGTTTGTTACGCGAAAGGAAAAGACAATGGCCGTTAACAATCAATTTGTGATTATCACAGGGATGAGCGGTGCCGGGAAGACCGTGGCAATGCAAAGCTTTGAAGATTTAGGATATTTTTGCGTTGATAACATGCCCCCGACACTCTTACCCAAATTCAAAGAACTTATTCGACTGGAACGAGACATTAATAAAATTGCGCTAGTCATGGACCTGCGTTCTCAGGTTTTTTATGATGAAATTATTGACATGTTTCGGGATTTAAAACGCGACGATGACAATAACGTTGATATTATTTTCTTGGATGCGTCAGATACTAAGCTGGTTTCTCGTTACAAGGAAACTCGTCGGGCCCACCCACTGGCTCGCAATGGGCGAGTAATTGATGGTATTCAGAAAGAGCGGGAATTACTTGCTAACGTCAAGAACGCTGCGGATTTAGTGGTAGATACCACCAATATGGCGCCCCGCCGTCTTCGTGAAGAAGTTTTCCATAACTTTGAATCAATTGACGCTACTCATACATTCCATGTCGAAGTGATGTCGTTTGGCTTCAAATATGGGCTGCCACTGGATGCTGACATCGTCATGGATGTCCGTTTTCTACCCAACCCGTATTATCAAGCCAGCATGCGCTTTAAGACCGGTCTTGATAAACCCGTTGAGGAATATGTCATGAGCTCGACTGGGGCCCAAGAATTTTACGCCAAGCTATTAGATATGATGAAATTCACTTTGCCGGCTTATGCCAAGGAGGGCAAGGCCAGCTTAACAATTGCAATTGGCTGTACTGGTGGCCAACACCGCTCAGTTGCTATCGCAGAAAAGCTGGGTAACGCGCTTAAGAAAGATTATCCAGTTAATATTACGCATCGAGACATTGATCGTCACAAGACTAAGGGGGGTAACTGATGATAGATGCATTGCACAGTCACCAACCCAAAATTGTTGTGATTGGTGGAGGAACTGGCTTACCAGTCATCCTCAAAAATTTGAAAAATCGGCAGGTTGATATTACCGCTGTCGTGACGGTTGCCGATGATGGTGGGTCATCTGGTATTCTGAGAAACTACATTAACGTCGTGCCGCCTGGAGACATTCGCAACGTCATGGTGGCCTTATCCGATTTACCAAAATTGGAGTTGGATTTGTTCCAATACCGGTTTAACAGTACCGATAAATTCTTCGCCGGTCATGCGATTGGAAACTTAATTATTGCCGCATTGTCCGAAATGAAGGGCGGCATTTTCGATTCTGTCCAAATTCTCAGCAAGATCATGCAAGTGGATGGTCACATTTATCCGGCAGCCAATGAACCCTTGGAATTAAACGCTGAGTTTAGTGATGGCACTCATTTGAGTGGTGAATCCGAGATCACCAATGCAGGTAAGCTCATCAAACGCGTGTGGGTCGAAGCTAATGATGATTCTCACAAGCCTGAGGCCGTCCACCAAGTGATTGATGCAATTATGGAGGCTGATCAGATCGTATTGGGACCTGGAAGCTTGTTCACCAGTATTTTGCCGAACCTCATGATTGAAAATGTAGGGGAAGCGTTGCGCCGGACAAAGGCTGATATCGTCTACATTTGTAATATCATGACTCAAAAAGGGGAAACTGAGAACTTTACTGAAGCGGATCACGTGCGAGTCTTGAACCGCCATTTGGGCACGAACTTTATTAACACCGTTTTGGTTAATATCAAAGAGGTGCCATCCGAATACATTGATCACAAGAAGTGGAATGAGGTTTCTCAACCGGTTAAGCATGATTTTGAAGGCTTAAGAGCAATGGGTTGTCGCGTGATCTCCGCTGACTTTTTGGAGTTGAAGGATCGCGGAGCCTTTCATAATGGTCAGGAAGTGGCTGATGAATTAATTAATTTAATTGGCCGGTCCCTAGACGATCATAAAGATAGTCAACGAAAGTGAGGGTTGCCAATGTCGTATGCAAGTGAAGTCAAGAAAGAATTAACCTCCTTAACTGTCCACCGGGATAATGCCAAAGCTGAGTTAATGGCCTTGATTCGAATCAATGGTTCCCTGACAATTTCCAATCATCATTTTGTCTTGAATGTTTCCTCAGAAAATCCGGCAATTGCGAGACGGATGTACAAACTTCTATCGAAATTTTACGGAATCACCGGTGAATTAAGTGTTCGCCGGCAAATGAAATTGAAGAAGAATAATCTGTATATATTGCGGGTTGAAAACAAGGCCAACCTCTTATTAGATGATCTGGGTATTTTTGATGGCGTTCAGATCGTTGAACGGGTGCCGAATAAAATGCTGACGGAGGACGCCCAGATACGTTCGTACCTCCGCGGCGCATTTTTAGCCAGTGGCTCAGTGAATAATCCGGAAACTTCCCGTTATCACTTGGAAATCTATTCATTGTACGAAAATCATAACGAAATGATTGCTGAAATGATGAATCAATATCATTTGAAGGCTCGAACCACCAAGCGGCGGAGTGGCTATATCACCTATTTGAAGGAAGCCGAAAAGATTGCCGACTTTTTGCAGTTGACTGGGGCTACAAGTTCGATGTTGAAATTTGAGGACATTCGAATTGTTCGCGATATGCGCAATTCCGTTAACCGGTTGGTAAATTGCGAAAACGCCAATTTGGATAAGGTGGCTAACGCAGCCAGTAAGCAGATCGAGAACATTAAGTTCATTGATGAAGCAATTGGTTTGAATAAATTGCCGCCTAAATTGGGACAAATTGCTCGCGCTCGCCTCAAACATCCAGAGGTTAGTTTAAAGGAACTCGGTGAGCTAGTAGAAGGTGGGCCAATCTCCAAGTCTGGTGTCAATCACCGGCTGCGTAAGATTAATGAGTACGCTGGTAAATTGGGACAGGATGTGGATGAAACCATTGCGTGAGCTAAAAAATGCGCCTTTTAGTCTGAGAATGTTTTAAAGTATTAGGCATGGTGACTGGTAGCTAATAGCCGCTATCGGGCTTCTTGTATCTCAAAATGGTTGCTAATCAAAAAAGATCTAATCAGTAAGGTTATCATACCTGATTAGATCCTTTTTGATATTATTGATTATCCTTGGCTAACTCTCAACACACAAGCACCCTTAATATCCCCGTGAGACAAGTACCTTAATGCTTCATCAGCTTTAGCAAGCGGATATTCCGTGATCTCTGGATGAATGTTTAACCGATCTGCCAGGGTCAAGAATTCTTCGCCGTCACGACGGGTATTGCTTTCAACACTTGTCAGATTTTTCTCATGGAAAATATGAGCGGGATAGGAGAGCTGGGGGATGTCTGTTGAGTGAATGCCCGCCATTGCCAGCGTGCCACCTGGTTTCAGCGCTTCCAGAGCCTTTGGAACGATGTCGCCAACTGGCGTGTAGTTGATGGCTGAATCCAGCTTCACTGGTGGTAAGTCATAAGCACCTCGTGCGGAAGCGGCACCCAATTGAAGGGCAAATTTGCGGGCATCCTTGCCGCGAGTTAGAACATGAACTTCAATCCCTTGTTTCATTGCAACTTGCGCTGTTAGGTGAGCGGAACCACCAAAACCATAGAGGCCTAAACGCCCACCGGCAGGAACGTTTGCCCGCTCAAATGCCCGGTAACCGATAATGCCGGCACAAAGGAGTGGAGCAGCGGTCGCTGAGTTGAACCTTTCGGGAATCCGATAAGCGAAGCCCTCTGGAACTGTGACATATTCTGCGTAACCGCCGTCATGATCCCAGCCGGTATACAAGGAATTTGGGCAGAGGTTCTCGCGACCTGAACGACAGTATTCACAAACACCGCAGGTCCAGCGTAACCAAGGAATGCCAATTCGATCACCAAGGTTAAAACGGCTGGTTTCGGGACCAAATTTAACCACGCGGCCGACAATCTCATGTCCGGGCGTCAGGTGTTCTTTATGAACTGGTAAGTCGCCCTCGGTCACGTGTAAATCGGTGTGACAAACGCCACACGTAATTACTTTGACTAGCACTTCTCCACGCTGTGGGGTTGGCACTGGTTTAGTGGCGAAGCGAAGTGGCGAGCTGTCCGAATTGATTGAACCCGGCTTGATAATTTCCCAAGCTTTCATTTCACTGGGGATGGTTTCCGAGGTATCCGGTGTGATTGTTTCTTGTGTTTTCATAAATTAATGACCTCGATTCAATAATTGTTTCAGAAAGAACGCATACCGATTTCATTGAATATAACAAACAAGTTAATGATTGAACTAACTTTCACATTCATTTTAGTCTGTTCTACGGTGATTAGCAATTGAACAGGATATAGAAAAAAGACCGCCACAAGCTTTGGACTTGTTGACGGTCTTCCTTAAATCACTCTTCATTGACGATCGGTCAATTAGTGAATTATTGTTTTTCAGAACTGTTGGTCATGATGCCATCCAACAAGCCATAATCAACAGCTTCTTGAGCGGTTAAGTAGTTATCCCGTTCAGTATCCTTGTTGATCTTCTCGATTGGTTGACCGGAATTCTCAGCTAAGAGATTATTAATCATCTTACGAGCCTTGAGAATTTCTTCAGCAGCAATTTCGATTTCAGTTTGTTGACCTTGAGCACCACCGGATGGTTGGTGAATTAGGACTTGAGCATGTGGCAAAGCAAATCGCTTGCCCTTGGCACCGGAAGATGCAAGAACAGAAGCCATTGAAGCAGCCATACCCATTACGATTGTCTGAACATCGGCTTTCACGAAGTTCATGGTATCGTAAATTGCCATGCCTGAGGTGATCACACCACCTGGTGAGTTGATGTAAAGGTAAATATCTTTTTCAGAGTCTTGAGCATCCAAGAATAACAATTGAGCAATAATCGCGTTCGCCATGTCATCTTCGATTGGGCCTGATAACATGATGATGCGGTCTTTTAACAGACGTGAATAAATGTCATAAGCTCTTTCGCCATTAGCGGATTGCTCAATAACAGTTGGCACTAAATTCATTGAGAATGCCTCCTTGATAGGTTTTATGAAAGATGGCCTGCGCCAAGTTCATGATAATAGTTTAGTGTATTGGTCAAAAAAGGTCAAATGTTTTGCTCAATTTAATCTGATAAATGTTTTGTAATCCTGATAGCGGTCAGGTGTTATCCTGATGAAACCGAATTCAATGGTGCTATACTTTTGTCAAAGGATTAAGCGAGGAGGCTTCAAAATGAAAACGCACCATATCTCACTCTTAACGAAAGATGCCGATCAAAACGTCCATTTTTACACGAAAGTATTGGGGATGCGACTCATTAAGAATACGGTTAACCAGGAGAACATCAAGATTCGCCACTTGTTCTATGGTGATTACCTTGGCACGCCGGGGACAGTCGTCACGTTCTTTGTGCTTCCGCTGTTGGGTCGACGAACGGATGCCAAACACTTTTTTAATAGTATCAAATTAGCAATTCCAACTGGCAGCTTGGCGTTTTGGCAGCAGCGGCTTGATCGGTTAGGATATCAAACGACTGAAATTGATAATGGGCTTAAATTACTTGACCCAGATGGGGTTGAACTGAAATTAATTTTGACATCAGAGCGGTTAACTGACATGCGAATTATTCCAAACAGTGAGGTTCCAGCAGAAGACCAAATCACCAGATTACTGGGAACAGCGCTTCACCTACCGGATCCACAGGCTACCGCAGCGTTTTTCCACGAGTGGTTAGGCTTACCGATAGAATCAGATTCCGTGAAGCTGGAAGATGGTCAAACAATTGATCTTCTAAAGTCCCAACGACCAGACGATCGGACGCGGTTTGGTAGGGGGAGCATCGACCATTTTGCCTTGGCTGCACCTACATTGGCAAAATTGAACAATTATTGGGAACGTGCCCAGCAGCTTCATCTCAACACAGAAGAATACGCAGATCGCGGTTGGTTTAAGAGTATCTATGTTCGAGATCCTGGCGATAACCGGATTGAAATTGCGACAACTTCGCCTGGATTTTCACTGGATGAACCATTGTTGACGTTAGGACATGGCTTGGGATTGCCACCACAATTTGAAAGCCGGCGTCGGGAAATTCTGGCTTACTATGAAAAACAGGGCGTTGATTTCCACGATGTTGACGACTGAGAATCTTTTATAGGAAAGCGAGCATAGCATGAAAATACAAGAGGTAACTGAAGTCAGTCCTGAACTGATCAAAAGCTTATTGGCGGTTTGGGAGAGTTCCGTCAAGGCGACGCACTTATTTTTAACGGATGACGAAATTCAAACGATTAAGACGGACATTCCAGAAGCAATTAGTAATGTTCAACACCTCATATTGATGACTAATGAAAGTAATCGCCCCATTGGTTTTATGGGACTTAATGCGCAAATGCTTGAAATGCTGTTTGTATCGGATGAGTACAGGGGCAAAGGATTAGGCGAGCAATTATTAGAGTATGGCATTAAAAAGTATTCAGTCAATAAACTGGGTGTAAACGAACAAACCCCACTTGCCAAGGGATTTTACAGGCATATGGGCTTTAAAGTATACAAACGGACCGAATTAGACGAACAGGGTAATTATTTTCCAATCCTCTATATGGAAAAGCGATGATTTTCGTGATGTAGATAATTAGACTATCATTGAAAACAATAGCTATACAACTTTTAGATCGGGACCAGCCACCCGATCTTTTTTTGGTCTGCCTCTTTTCCCTTGGAATGACGATGTATTTACTCAACTCGCTGATGCAGATGTTTTACCTGGCGGCTGTTGCTGAGCAGGGTTATCCTCAATCGATGGTTCTTGCATCCTCTTTGATTTCAATTTTTAATAATGTTGGTATTGCGGTTGGTTCTGCAGTCGGTGGTGGGGTCGCGACCCATTTGGGTTTAAACTGGCTTGAATTGAGTGGGGGGGCATATTCACCGTTGTTGCTTGATAGCATTGTTGCTGTTGAATCGGGTTCGCCGTCAAGCCGAAAATGAATGATCCCAAAACAAAAGCACCATTTTGGAGGTAGTTTCGACCTTCAAAATGGTGCTTTTGAGTTAAATTAAATGATAACCTCTAGTGCGCTCGGGGGGAATCGAACCCTCATTTCAAGAACCGGAATCTTACGTGCGATCCATTACACTACGAGCGCAACTTACTATACCAATATACTAGAAATTGAGTTACATTTCAAGAATTATAAAAAAATTCTTCGTGAAAACGTTTACTAAATTTGAATCCATTGCATTTATTACGTGGTCTGCTATACTCAAATCTGGGTAATAAATTCTGGTTACTCGATGCATCTCTTTGAATTCTACTTCACAAGAGGTGCTGACTTTGTTTTCATTTAGTGGTACGATTAACCTTGTACTATCTAACAATATTTTCTTGATTTCCTAAAGGAGGAAAACTTAGTATGACTGTAAAGATTGGTATTAATGGTTTTGGCCGAATTGGTCGTTTGGCATTCAAACGGATTCATGAATTACACAGCAGCGAAATTGAAGTTGTTGCTATCAATGATTTAACTACTCCTTCAATGTTAGCTTACTTATTGAAGTATGATACAACCCATGGTCGTTTCCCTGGTGAGGTTTCAGCTACTGATAAGGGTATCGTTGTCGATGGCAAGGAAATCCCTGTTTACGCTGAAAAAGATGCTTCTAACCTTAAGTGGGTTCCTAACGATGGCGTTGACTATGTTCTTGAATGTACTGGTTTTTACACCTCAGAAGAAAAATCACAAGCTCATATCAAGGCTGGCGCAAAGCGTGTCTTGATCTCAGCACCAGCTGGTCCTATCAAGACGGTTGTTCCAGGTGTTAACTTGGATGTTCTTAACGCAAACGATGTGATCGTTTCTGCTGGTTCATGTACCACTAACTGTTTAGCACCTATGCTTTACTTCATGAACAAGGAATTTGGCGTTAAGGTCGGAACTATGACGACTGTTCATGCATTTACTGCATCACAACAAATTCTTGATGGCCCTAAGACTAAGAAGCGTCGTAACAACCGTACTGCTAGTGCTAACACGATTCCTCATTCATCAGGTGCTGCTAAAGCCATCGGTTTGGTTATTCCAGATCTTGACGGTAAAGTTATGGGACATGCACAACGGGTTGCCGTTATCGATGGTTCATTGACTGAATTAGTAACTGTACTTGATAAGAAAGTTACTGCTGACGAAGTTAACGAAGCAATGAAGAAGCACACAACTGATAACCCTGCATTTGGTTACAATGCAGATGAAATTGTTTCATCAGATATTATTGATGACGATCATGGTTCAGTATTTGACCCAACTCAAACTGAAGTAACAACTGCTGGTGATAACCAACTTGTTAAGACCGTTGCATGGTATGATAATGAATGGGGCTTCACTTGCAACATGGTTCGTACCTTGTTGAAGTTCGCTTCACTTTAATAATTAATTATCGCAATCGGCGGAGGAGGGGTTCTTCTCCGTCTTTTGTTATCTAAGTATGCATTTAAAATCACAATATATTTGTGTGGGAGGTTTCTAAATTGGCAAAATTAACAGTTTCTGATTTGGATCTTGAAGGAAAGAAAGTCTTGATGCGGGTTGACTTTAACGTTCCGATCAAAGATGGCGTTATTGGCGACGATAACCGGATCCAAGCTGCATTACCAACAATCAAGTATGTTTTAGACCATAAAGGCAAAGCAATTCTTTGCTCACATTTAGGTCGAATTAAAAAAGAAGACGATAAGCCAGGACTGTCATTACGTCCCGTAGCAGAACGGCTTTCGAACTTGCTCAACAAGCCAGTTATTTTCGTGCCAGTTACTGAAGGCAAACAATTGGAAGATGCGATTGCCAAGATGGACAATGGCAGTGTCTTGTTGTTTGAAAATACCCGTTATGAAGACGTCGTTAACGGCGAATACGTTAAGCGTGAATCTGGCAACGATCCTAAATTAGGTGAGTACTGGGCTTCATTGGCTGACGAATTCATTAATGATGCTTTTGGAACTGCTCATCGTTCACATGCTTCAAACGCTGGAATTGCTGAAGCCATGCACAAATCAGGTAAGCCAGTTGCTGCTGGATTCTTAATGGAAAAAGAAATCCAATTCTTGGGTGAAGCCGTTAACAATCCTAAGCGGCCATTCGTTGCCATCTTAGGTGGTGCCAAGGTTTCTGACAAGATTGGTGTGATTGATAACTTACTTGAAAAGGCCGACAAGATCATCATTGGTGGTGGAATGACTTATACATTCTACGCAGCCAAAGGAATCAAAATTGGTGATTCACTTGTTGAAAAAGATAAAATCGATGTTGCTAAGAGCATCCTTGAAAAGGGTGGCGACAAGATCGTTTTGCCTTCAGACAACATTGTAGCCAAGAGTTATAGCAATGATGCTGAACACAAGGTCGTTGAAGGTGACATTGATGACGGCTGGATGGCTTTGGATATTGGTCCCAAGTCTGTTGAAGAATTTGAAAATGTCTTAAAGGATGCCAAGACGGTTGTTTGGAACGGCCCTATGGGTGTCTTTGAAATGCCTAACTATGCCCAAGGCACTTTGAATGTTGGTAAATTCCTTGGAACATTATCAGATGCAACTACAATTGTTGGTGGTGGTGACTCAACTGCTGCTGTTAAGCAATTAGGCGTTGCTGAGAAATTGACCCACATTTCAACCGGTGGTGGTGCTTCACTTCAATATCTTGAAGGTAAAACCCTTCCTGGTATTGCTGCTATCGATAACAAGTAAGATTGTAGGGACCTGCTTTTTGTGGGTTCTTTTTTTGATTGGTCTAGTAAAAATGTGGCTTTTGAAATTAGATTTGGTTACAATGGCATTAAGACGAAAATGTAAAGGATGATTGTTTATGAGAATTCCGTTTATTGCCGGTAACTGGAAAATGAACTTATCGGTGGATGAGGCCGTTCAATTTCTACAGGATATCAAGGGCAAACTTCCTGATCCCAAAGTAACTGAAACGTGCATTGCTGCTTCGCCATTATTTTTGGAAAGCATGCTCAAAGAGAGTAAGGGGTCAGCTCTAATCGTTGCCGCGGAAAACTGTTTTTATGAAGATGAAGGGGCCTATACCGGTGAAACCAGTCCCAAAGCCCTCCACGAAATGGGCGTTTCCCATGTGATTATCGGTCATTCGGAACGGCGCAAGTATTTCAACGAAACGGATGACATCATTAACAAAAAGGTGCACGCTGCGTTTCGTAATGAATTGACACCGATCGTTTGTTGTGATGAAACGATGAGTCGGCGGGAATCGACCAATCGGATTTCTTGGGTTGTCAGCCAAGTGACCAATGCACTGAAGGCGATCACAGCAGAACAGGCTCAAACCATGATTATTGCTTACGAACCAAGTTGGGCAATTGGCAGTGGCAAAACCGCTTCAACTAGCGAGGCTGAAGAGGGTTGTTACTTAATCCGGCAAACGATTGCCGACTTGTATTCAGACGAAATTGCCAATCAAGTCCGCGTCTTATATGGTGGTAGTGTGAACGATGAAAACGCCGATGAGATTCTGGCTCAGCGAGATATTGATGGCGTCCTTGCCGGTGGTGCCAGCCTCAAACCAGACTCATTTTTGAAACTTGCAAACTTTTTACAAAAATAGTCACGAATGTCGTAATTTTTGTTGAAACTTGGGCTTTAAACTAATAGAATTGAAGTGAACCTTGTACAGAAGGTCACAACTTTCGCTAAGGAGAGAAAAAAATATGTCAATTATTTCTGATATTTATGCTCGTGAGGTTTTAGACTCTCGTGGTAACCCAACTGTTGAAGTTGAATTATATACTGAAGCAGGTGCAATGGGCCGTGGAATCGTTCCTTCAGGTGCTTCAACTGGTGAACATGAAGCCGTTGAACTTCGTGATGGAGACAAGGACCGTTTCATGGGTAAAGGCGTTACAAAAGCTGTTGATAACGTAAATAACATCATTGCTAAAGAAATTGTTGGCTACGATGTTACTGATCAATTGGCCATTGATAAGGCTATGATCGAATTAGACGGTACTCCTAACAAGGGTAAGCTTGGTGCTAACGCTATTTTGGGTGTTTCATTAGCTGCTGCCCGCGCTGCTGCAGATGAGTTGGAAGTTCCTTTGTATAACTACTTAGGTGGCTTTAACGCTCATTTATTGCCAACACCAATGTTAAACGTTATTAATGGTGGTAAGCATGCGAACAACAAGGTTGATTTCCAAGAGTTTATGATCATGCCTGTTGGTGCTCCTAGCATTAAGGAAGCCGTTCGTTGGAGTTCAGAAACATTCCACAACTTGAAGAACTTGTTGAACGAACGCGGTTACTCAACTGCCGTTGGTGATGAAGGTGGTTTTGCCCCTGACCTTAAGAACAATGAGGAACCATTTGAAATCTTGGTTGAAGCTATTCAACGTGCCGGTTACAAACCAGGTAAGGATATTGCAATTGCCTTTGATTGTGCCGCATCAGAATTTTACAATACCGAAACTAAGAAGTATGACTTAAAGGGTGACGGCAAGTCATATACTGCTGACGAATTTGTGACTTTGCTTGAAGGCATTGTTGACAAATACCCAGTTATTTCAATCGAAGACCCACTCGACGAAAACGAATGGGAAGATTGGCAAATGGCTACTAAGCGCCTTGGCAAGAAGGTTCAAATTGTTGGTGATGATTTGTTCGTTACGAACACTGATTACCTCAAGAAGGGAATCAAGATGGGCGTTGCCAATGCGATCTTAATCAAGCTTAACCAAATCGGTACTTTGACAGAAACTGTTGAGGCTGTTGAAATGGCTAAAGAAGCAGGTTATACTGCTATCATTTCACATCGTTCAGGTGAAACTGAAGATACGACGATTGCTGACTTGGTTGTTGCCCTGAATGCAGGCCAAATCAAGACTGGTTCAATGAGCCGTGGCGAACGGATTGCTAAGTACAATCAATTGATGAGAATTGAAGATCAACTTGGCGATGTTGCTGACTACAAGGGAATTCACTCATTCTACAACTTGTCAGAACAAGCTCGTGAAGATATTTTAAACAAGTAATTTAATCTCTTAAAAAGAAGTCCAAGCTAATGCTAGTTTTGGTTTCTTTTTTAAATAAAACAGCCCCCATTTTTCGTATTTAAATTATGAATACAGAAAATGGAGGTTTTTTATTTTGAAAAAATGGTTATTATTATCGTGTGTAACGTTTGGAATGGCGGTGTCTCTGGCGCAGCAAGAGGTGGTTGCTAAAGCGGTGACCGCAACGGAAGCAAGTTGTCCCACAAATGGGATTGTTCATCTCAAAGTGAATCAAATCCTTAATTCAAAAAATGCGGATGGTACTGATTCAGTTGAAATCAAATCGCTACCAGTGATTGACTGGGATCTGAATAAAGGGACTCGATACCTGCCAGACGTGATTCGAGGCTACACAGTTCAACCAGGACCAGTCGATATTAAGTGTGCTGAATTTGACGAATTAAATGTTAACTATTTTGGAGAGCCCGCAAAAGTAACTGTGCGATTTGAGGATGTTAATGATAGGAAACTCAAAGACGAACTTCATCTCAATACCGGAACAGTAGGTGGATTTTTCAATATTGGCGAACTCACAGATGTAGCTATTCCTGGTTTCGAGCTGAAGGTTCGTGATAGACTTCGAGGTAAAATTGGGGAATATGGCAAAATAGTATTTTTAAAGTATGCCAAAGCCCCTCAATCAGTAGTGGTTGGTAATGAAGTCAAGACAGAAGTAAATACACCTTCTAAGGTCTCTGAGCCATCGAATAGTAAAGTTGCGACTGACGCCGTAAATACTACTACTGTTGAATCAAAAATGGTTGAGATAAAACGGGTCGGGAGTTTGTCAACAACCGATGTGGGGCTGGTCGATCAGGGGAAGAAGGCAGTGGGTGCTGATAAAGAATCCGCGGCAAACACGCCAGACAAATTGACAAGAGAGGAAGGCACTAAGAATTTTGGTGATTCTTCAAAGAAAAAGGAAGAAGTGTATGCAAAAACAAATCAAATAGAAAAATCAGTACCTGGGACGCCAGCAACTGATAATGAGAAGCGAAATTCAACTTCCACTGAAGGTACCAGCCAGAGCAAGCCTGGGGAATCCCAAGCAAATATTAAGGATAACCTAAAAAGCGATAACTCAAACCAATCGGTTCCAAATCCCAGTGCCGCTCAAGTAACAACTTCAAAAGATAGCTCATCCAAGAAGGATGATGGGAAGGCAACTGCTGATTTGAATAATAAACAAAATGGTCCGTTAACTGCTAAGCCAGCCAAGAAAGAATCGTCGATTACAGCTCGGACCCAAACCATTCATCTTATCGGCATCGACAATCATTCGCATCAACTATTTAATAAAACAGCGACCGTTTCTAACAATGAGTTGCAAAACATGTTAAATGACAATATCGAATTTTATGGTTACAACTGGCAACACACTAACTACGACGAAAGGACTAACACTTTCACGCTGCATTATCTTCCGAAAAAGGTTACATTTAAGGTTGTTAATATTGATGAGAACGGCAAAAAAATTTCCAGCAGAGCAATTACGGTGGATTTTGCAACTGATTTGACGGTCTCACCAACTACCATTGATGGTTATGGCGCCTTAGATCAAGAGAAAACGATTAAGGTAGATAATTTACTTCCAGAAGTCATTCAATTCCATTACCAGAAAGATCGGTCTGATGGTGCCCATTCTGATAACTCGGTCGTAACTACGGCAAAAAAAGATTCGGAAGAACCCGATTCAGCAAAAAAGTTTGATTCAAGCCAAGCCTCTCAAGATAGTGATACCAAAACACATAGCCTTGCCGACAAAGAGGGTCAATCCAAGCTTCCCCAAACTGGCGAAGCAACGGTCGGCAAGAGTGCAATTATTGGGTGGTTGTTATTGATTGGGTTAGCCGGCCAAAAGATTCTTAAACGTGCCCGCCAATTATGATATGATTAGTAGCAGACATTAACTAAAGGATGAGGACAGTGCAAATTCACGGAAGTTATAAATTATCACAAATAAAAGCAATTGGGAACGGCATAATTATTGGGATACTAGCCGGGTCGATTGTCTCGGTGTTCCGCTGGTCCATTCAGCATCTCCTCGTTTTTATGAGATATTTATATACAAATTCTTTGCATCATCTTGACTTGCTACTGGCCTGTTTAGCAATTAATTTAATCATTAGCCTCGTTGCTGGTATTTTTTTAAAACAACAGCCAGATATCAAGGGTTCTGGGATTCCTCAAGTTGAAGGTCAGTTGCTTGGAGAAATCGACTATAATTGGTGGTCAATTCTCTGGCGTAAATTTGTCGGCGGGATCTTAGCCATCGGTAGTGGTCTTTATCTTGGCCGTGAAGGTCCGTCCATTCAATTGGGATCAACCCTTGGTCAGGGGGTCGCCAGACTGTTTAAACAGGTGGGATTTGATCGTCAGGTGCTTATTTCAAGTGGTGCCGCCGCTGGATTGAGTGCGGCGTTTAATGCACCAATTGCGAGTACATTGTTTGTCCTCGAAGAAATTTATCACAATTTTTCAACCAATATTTGGATTGTTTCTTTAACTTCCGCTATTACTTCTGATATGGTTGCCGCCTACGTTTTTGGTCTCAAACCAGTTTTATACATGCGTAGTACGCCGTTACCATTGAAATATTTTGTTTGGGTACTTGCGTTAGGGGTTATTCTAGGCGGTCTCGGTCGATTATATCAATTTATTATCTTGAGGATCGGTAAGTGGTACGCTCACACGCATCTGCCTTGGTACTTCAACGGGATTATTCCTTTAATTTTGGTTATCCCAATGGGAATGGCTTACCCCCGTCTCTTAGGTGGTGGCAGTGACATTATTTTGCACCTCAACGCTGCCGGTTATTCGACGTTACTATTGGTTTTTTTTTTCGTCCTTCGTTTTGTGTTTTCAATGATTTCTTATGGGAGTGGGCTTCCCGGCGGAATTTTCTTGCCCATTCTATGTTTGGGCGGCTTAATTGGCGCCATTGTTGGCAACGTATTAGTTGGCTTACATCTGCTGGATCCGCTATATTTTTCAACCTTCATCATTATGGGGATGGCGGGCTACTTTGCGGCAATTAGTAAGGCACCATTCACGGCAATCCTTCTGATAACAGAGATGGTTGGCACGTTGTCACATTTGCTAGGGCTTGCCGTGGCGTCATTAGTGGCCTATGCTGTGATTGACTTTCTTGATGGCAAACCAGTTTATTACTCAATGTTACGGCAATTGTTAAAAACCAAAGAACAGTTGAACCTTGGAAAAACTGCTCAAATTATTCAACCGGTGTATGCCGGGTCACTAATGGATGGCCGGACTGTCGGCCAGATTAAATGGCCTCGTGGCGCTCTGCTAACTAAAATTCAACGAAACGGATTGGAAATTGTACCATCTGGAAATACGTTAATTCGCTGGGGGGATACTTTATATATTAATGTCTCCACTCACAATCAAGTTATGGCAACTCATCAATTAGTTACTCTCGCAACAGAAGCTTAGCATTAAAAGGTAGCGCATTTTTAAATAATGTGTTAACTTAGTATGAGTAGTGTTAAGCCGATTTAACGGTAGGAGGCTGTAAAGTGTACAATTTCTTGTTAACATTGTTACTGATTGATTGTGTGTTAATCACAATCGCAGTTTTAATGCAACCATCAAAAACTAACGATGCTATGTCTGCCTTAACTGGCGGAGCCGATGACCTGTTTGCCAAGCAGAAGCCACGTGGTTTCGAAGCATTTATGCAAAAAACAACTGTTGTTTTAGGCGTGATCTTCTTTGTCTTAGCTTTGGCGTTAGTTTGGATATCATCGCATTAGTATTCAATCCTCCTGTTTAAATGCAGGAGGATTTTTATTATAATTGATAATGTGAGATTAAAGGGATGACTGTGATGCAGCAAACACCAATTAAATCTTTTTACTTTGAGCATGGACCTGATGCAGTAATTTTGCTTCATGCGTTTGCCAGCGGGCCGGTTGATGTTCGATTGCTTGCCAGGTACCTGGAGCGTGAAAATTACACGGTTTATGCCCCGTTGTTCACTGGGCACATGACACAGGATTTTATGGATATTCTCCAGCAAGGGTCTCCCGAAAAATGGTGGGCGGATACGCAAGCGGCAGTTGCATTTCTAAAGGGCAAAGGATATCAACACATTAGCCTTTTTGGGGTCTCACTTGGTGGAACATTCGCTGCCAAAGCACTTGAGATGGATCCATATCTTACCGGTGGGGGTTCATTTGGGTCGCCGATTCTTCGCAAACGGCAATTTAGTGTTCATGATACGTTTATGCAGATGGCAAAAGCCAACTATATCAGGTATCATATTAGTGAGGCCAAAATGAATTCAAAGCTGGAATGGCTGGAGAATCATGTTGATGACATGTTGACGCGGATTGCTGATTTTACTGCAACAGTAGCTGATCATTTGCCTGAAATCCATCAGCCTTACTTTATTGGCCAAGGGTTAGCAGACGAAATTGTTAATCCAGATAGCGCATCTTTGCTGCGGGACAGCCTTGTGAATGCCCAAGTGAGTTACCACGAATATCCTGAGGCAACTCATATGATTACCGTTAATAAGGCTCATAAACAGCTTGAAAGCGATTTAAGCCAATTTTTAACTAAACTTTATGAATAATAAGAGGAATATAGATTGCAAGATAATGATTTGAAAAATGAAATAGAAAATGTTTTGCGGACATATCCGGACAACGTTTTTACTGTTGAAAAGATTGCTGACGTTATTCGGTCACATGGTTCAGCTGCGTTTAAACTGATTGTTCAGGAGTTGGCTGCACTGGAACGTGAAAATATCGCCGTTGTGACTGATGAAGGTAAATTTAAACTCAATCCTGATAAACAAAAATTGAGTGGTATTTTCCATGCTAACGATAAAGGTTTTGGGTTTGTCGCTTATGACGATGAAGCCCCTGACGCTTATATTGCACCGGATAACACCATGAATGCCTTGAATGGCGATACGGTTGACATGACAATTGTTCGTCCCGCTCAACCAGGTTCCGATCGTGGCCCGGAAGGTAAAGTAACCGCAATTACCGATCGAAAATATACACGGGTTGTTGGCCCATTTAGCAAAACGGACGATGACAAGGGCTACTTTGGCCAATTGACGTTAAACGATAAGAAAATTGCTAAATATAAATTTTATATTAATGATGTTGGCCTCAAACCAACACCAGGTGAAGTAATCACTGCACAGATCGTGGAATATCCCAATGCAAAGCATCCCGACTACATGGTCGGAATTGCTGACGAAGTAATTGGTTCAGTTGATGATCCTGGAATTGATATTTTACAGATTGTGTATGCCCATGACATTCCTGCCGAGTTTCCTGAGGACGTTCTTCAGGCTGCCGATGCAATTCCCGATCATGTGACCGAAGCAGAAAAAGTTGGCCGAGAAGATATTACCGATCAAGATTTGGTCACCATCGATGGCGAATCATCTAAGGATTTGGATGATGCGGTGACCGCTTGGAAATTACCAAACGGCAACTTCCATCTGGGCGTTCACATTGCGGATGTGAGCCACTATGTGAAGCCCGATAGTTTGCTTGATAAGGAAGCTTTCAGACGTGGGACATCAGTCTATTTGACTGATCGGGTTATCCCAATGCTACCGCGGCGACTTTCTAACGGAATTTGTTCTCTTAATGAGGGCGAACTGCGGTTATGTATGAGTTGTGAGATGGAGATTGATCAATCAGGAAACGTGATCAATCACCGAATTCACCCAAGTTTGATGCGCTCAACTGCTCGAATGACCTACACGGCCGTCAACAAGATCTTAGAATCCCATGATGAAAAGACCATGGAACATTACAAGAAGCTCGTGCCAATGTTTGAAGTGATGGGTCAGCTTCATAAGATTCTTTATAAGCATCGTAAGGCGCGTGGAGCAATTGACTTCGATGATAATGAAGCAGAAATCATTGTTGATGAAAAAGGTCACCCAATCGACATTAAGCTGCGAATTCGGGGATTGGCTGAACGAATGATTGAATCATTCATGTTAGCTGCCAATGAAACAGTTGCCAAGCATTATTCTGACAAACACGTCCCATTCATTTACCGGGTCCATGAAACACCCGACGCAGATCGAATTCGAACTTTCTTCCAGACGTTAACGGCCTTTGGTATTAACGTCAAGGGTGATCCAGAGCACGTTACGCCGAAGACTCTCCAAAATGTTTTAAAGAAAGTTGCCGGTAAACCAGAAGAGATGATGGTTTCGGTTATGTTATTACGGAGCTTGAAGCAAGCCCGTTACGCTGATCAATCGCTTGGGCACTTCGGGTTAGCCGCTCCATACTATACCCACTTTACGTCGCCAATTAGACGTTATCCTGACACGATGGTTCATCGGTTGATCCATTACTATGAAGACAACGGCATTAACAATGAGACTAAGAAGAAGTATGGTAATGTGCTGGACGAAATTGCCACGACGACTTCTGAATATGAGCGCCGGGCTGTGGATGCAGAGCGGGATACCGATTCGATGAAGAAAGCTGAATATATGAACGACCACATTGGTGAAGAATTTGATGGGGTGGTCAGCTCAGTCATGAAGTTTGGCCTGTTTGTGGAGTTACCAAACACAGTTGAAGGACTCGTTCATATTAGTCGAATGAATGATGACTACTATCAATATGTTGAACAGTTTATGGCTTTAGTTGGTCGAAACACACGGCGGACTTACAAGATGGGTCAACCAATTCGAGTAAAAGTTGTCAATGTCGATGTTAAGCAGAGTGCTGTGGACTTTGACGTGGTTGACCCTGAAAAGACCCCCCAAAGCAATATGTTACCTAAACGATCATATTCGCATGACAGTAATCGCCGTGGCGGCAATAATAATCATGGGCATTCGAATTTCCATTCAAACAATAACCATGGTAACGCCAATAATCGCCATGGCAATAATCGAAATTCCCGTGGCAATAATCACGGTGGTGGCAGTAACCATAATCGCAACAAACGATAATTATTAAAGTAAGGTGGTTGCATGGTCAAGAAAAAGCCAAAACAAAATAACGATAATCTAATGGCACAAAACAAAAAAGCCCGTCATGATTATTCGATCCTCGAAACATACGAGGCAGGTGTTGTTTTAACCGGAACAGAAATTAAATCGATCCGGGAACGCCGAATCAACTTAAAAGATGGCTTTGTTCAAATTAGAAACAATGAAGCGTGGATGATGAATGTGCATATTAGTGAGTATGCGCAGGGAAATCAGTTCAATCATGATCCGCTTCGAAATCGAAAATTATTACTTCATAAAAAGCAAATCAATAAATTGGCGCAAGCGACCCAAGACAAAGGGGTAACCATTGTGCCACTGAAGGTTTACCTTAAAAAAGGTTTTGCCAAGGTGCTGATTGGTGTCGCAAAAGGTAAACGTGAGTTTGACAAGCGAGAAACAATTAAGCGCCGAGACCAAAAGCGCCAGATTGAACGAGTTATGAAGCACTATTAAAATAATTGCCAAAAAATGCCTTCTCAAAGGTAATTGTATTTTGGCCGTTAAACTAAAAAAGAGTCACATTCTAATTTTGAGTGCGGCTCTTTTTGTTCATTCCTGTTTTCTTTTAGATTTCAGGATTGTTTGACAGTAAGCACTAAATAACTGGACGTCTACTTCGTAGACGTCTTTTTGAGTACCATAGAATTATTAATTAAGTATGAGGTGAT
>NZ_JAHPPD010000036.1 GCF_019061365.1 Lentilactobacillus dabitei | reverse complement strand
GCAAACATCATTTTACAGAAATTTGGCCATGGGCCATTCTTTATTTAATTAGTGTTGCACTTAAAGTGTAAATTCAAGCCATTTAGTTGTTTCCGCTTCCAGACCCACTATACTAAAGGTGCAAGTGAAATAATCATGATAGGAGGTTTCATGATACTATGACACAATTATTTGCTAGTCCAAGCACCTATATTCAGGGTCCAGGTGAATTGTTCGACAGTTCATCTTACATCGAAAAATATGGTAAAAAGGTCTTACTTCTCTCGGATTCAAACGTTCTGAAAATTGTTGGTAATGAATTTAACGAGTACTTAGAAAAAAATGGGTTTGATGTCAACCTGGTCACCTTTAAAGGTGAAGCTTCCGAAACAGAAATTGATCGAGTGACGAAGATTGGTCAAGATAGCCAAGATCAGATCATCATCGGCCTGGGCGGCGGAAAGACCGCCGATTCAGCAAAGGCCATTGCTGACAACTTGGGAATTGCCGTAATGATTGCCCCAACGATTGCCTCAACCGATGCACCATGTTCACGACTTTCAGTTATTTATACCGATGAGGGGCAATTTGATCACTATCGCTTCTATAAAAAGAACCCAGAAATTGTTTTGCTGGACACCAAGGTTATTTCCGGCGCCCCAGTTCATCTCTTAATTTCTGGCATGGCCGATGCATTAGCTACCAACGTTGAAGCAACCGATGTTCGGACCGCCAATGCCAATAACATGTTGGGCGCTAAACAAACCATCGTGGCCGGCTCAATTGGCCAAGCTTGTGAAGATACGCTCTTTGAATACGGTCCATTAGCAATTTCTGCCAACAAGCAACACGTCGCTACGCCTGCTTTGGATAAAGTGGTTGAAGCAAACACTTTATTGAGTGGCCTTGGCTTTGAAAGTGGTGGCCTAGCAGCGGCTCATGCGATTCATAATGGCTTCACCGCATTGTCCGGTGATATTCATCACTTAACTCATGGTGAAAAAGTCGCTTATGGTACACTGGTGGAATTGATCCTCGATGGCAGTGACAAGAAGCGCTTCGAAAAATTCCTGAACTTTGACTTGAAGCTTGGTCTACCAACAACCTTAGCCGACCTTCACCTTGGTGATGCTTCAGATAAGGACTTAATGAAGGTTGCCACCCAAGCTTGCGACGAAAACGATACGATGAAGTGCATGCCAACTGAGATTACACCGGATGACGTCTTTGCCGCCATCAAGGCTGTGGACCAATATAGTTCGGATTATCAAGGGAACGAATTTAAAGAATAATGGTTCGCTAAAAAAACTCAATTAATGACATTAAAAAAGTATCTACGATTTGAATTCGTAGGTACTTTTTTAATCGACATATATCCATGTTAGTTATTCATAATCTCAATCAGTTCGTTAATCTTTTCAGGTGAAACACCCATCGTCGTCGCAGCTCGCAGCGGCATATTCTGAAACATCTTGGCAGTGGGATCATTGTCATCAGCTAGCTTACTGAAGATGTCTGATAAGCCAGCTTGTTTGACGGCCTCGGCGAACTTATCCTGCTTAATCAAATCACCAATGTAAGTTCTCTGATCCACTTTGATCGGTCGTTCCGGTGTCCAATTCAGCTCAATCATTTTATTCAATCGAATATCAGCACTGCTTGACCCTACAAGAATTTCATACGCACCGTTATCAAGCTGCCAGTTGGCAATTTTCGGATTATACCAGCTAAATGCGCGCTGATCTAAATCAAAAGTAACCACTTTTTCCTCACCAGCGGCCAGGGAAACCTTCACAAAATTTACCAACGTCTTCACCGGTTTCTCAATTCGGCTAGTCCGATTACCAACGTAAATTTGGACAGCCTCGGCACCTGAACGGGAACCAGTATTTGTAACCCGCAGGCTCCCTGACACGTGATCAGCGCCAACTTTGAGTTGTAAATCGTCATACTTGAAAGTCGTGTAGCTCAGTCCAAAACCAAACGGGAACTGGACCGGCTGCTTCTTTTTATCATAGTAGCGATAACCCATGAATAAGCCTTCACGATAATTTTCTTCATCCGGATCCGCATCAAACGTTAGGTAACTTGGTGTATCTTCCAACCGTAATGGGAAAGTTTCAGCCAATTTACCTGAAGGATTTACGTTACCGCTTAACACATCCCAAGCGGCCTCACCCACTGCTTCACCAGCTAAATAAGTTTCCAGTGTGGCGGCAACCTTGTCAATCCAAGGGGTTCGGATCGCCGAACCGTTTTGCAACACCACAATCACCTGATCGTTAACTTGACTCACCGCGTCAATTAACTGATTTTGGTTGGCAGGAAGATCAATACTAGTTTTATCAAAGCCTTCCGATTCCATTCGCTCTGGATAGCCGGCAAAAATAATGACTTTGTCAGCGAATTTAGCAGCCGAAACCGCCTCCGCAACAGCTGTTGAATTGACGTCATCAGTCGCCAGCGAATAACCAGCCACATAGGTCGCATCTGGGCGAACCTGATTGATCGCTGCCAGTGGGGTGACCAAATGATGAGCGTTAACGTGAGAGCTGCCACTGCCCTGATGGCGTGGCTTTTCAGCGAGTTCACCAATCACCGCCAGCTTTTCACCTTCATTAACTGGTAAAACATGATGTTCGTTTTTCAATAACACAAAACTATCCGTTGCCAATTTCCGGGCAAATTCATGCTGCTCGTCCATGTCGTACGAGCCGCTTTGGTCAGCATCATCAGGTTGCCAATTTTTAATCATTTTCAGAACTCGGTTAACCGCGCGATCCAAATCTTTTTTGGGTAACGATCCGTCTTCAACAGCGGCCACAATTTCGTCAACGGACTCGGTGCCCTTACCAGGCATTTCCAGATCTAAGCCGGCTTTGACAGCAGCCGTATGATCAGCTACCGCGCCCCAGTCAGACATGACCAGTCCCTTAAATCCCCATTCATCACGCAAAATTTTCGTTAACAAGCGCTGATTCTGTGAATTGAGGGTGCCGTTGATTTCATTATATGAACACATGATTGTGGCTGGATCAGCTTGTTTAACGATCTTTTCAAAGGTTGCCAAATATAGTTCCCGCAACGTTCGTTCGTCGATATTTGAAGATGAAGTAAACCGCTGATCCTCGCGGTTATTAGCCGCAAAATGTTTGACGCTGACCCCAGCGCCTTCAGATTGGACTCCCTTAACGTAGGCAGCCGCTAATTCACCCACTAAATAGGGATCTTCAGAAAAATACTCGAAGTTTCTGCCAGCAAGCGGGCTACGTTTTAAATTAATCCCCGGTCCCAGCAAAACTCCCAGTTTCTCAGCTTTAGCGGCAACTCCTAAATGTTCGCCAAGTTGGTTAAGGCGTTCGCGGTCAAACGAACAGGCTGTCAGCGCCGATGCTGGAAAACAAACCGCTTCAACACTATCGTTAATATTGGTTTGCTCTGAGGTCCCAACCTGTTTTCGCAAGCCAGATGGCCCGTCAGACATCATCATTGGTTTTAAACCAAGCCGCTCAATTGTGGCCGTGTACCAGGAATCTTTGCCTGACACGAGAGCAGCCTTTTCTTTTAAGGTTAGTTGATTGATTAAATCGTGATCTAATTTCATGTGAGTATCACTTCCAATTTGTTTGTGTGTTGGTTATGTTGGTGACTGGTAAAACGAGTGTACGTGGGTATTTTTGTCAAAAAAATAGATTATATGGATTAGGGTTGATCTGCATAGCATAAGTCGGCTTCAACACAAATTCCAAAAACCGGAATTTCTGTTGAAACCGGCTTATGCTCCGACTTCTAACCGCTTTGCTACGCACACTATCCTAATGGTGAAAAATCAATCTAACTCCCTTCATATCCAAAGCCTTATGGATTGCCATTGAGGCGCCTCCTAGTAAGGTTGCCAAGTTTACATCCTTTGACATAACCAGTGGCGGTACCAGCGGCATGAAGGTTAATTTCATTTGAATATTTTTCAAAACTTCTGGGATTTGTTCAATTAATGGTGAATTGAAAAAGATCATTTGCGGATCATACGCTGCAATCAGATCCGCCGTTACTATCGCCAGGTGGTAGCAGAAATCTTCAATCAACTCTGCAACGTCTGGATCACCATGATTATAATCGTTGATTAGGTCTGCCAGTGCATAAGCCTGATTCTTTTTGAGGGCACCGGCTTTCTTGATAATTCGGGTTTGGGACCATTCCGAATCAAAGTTTGGCAGCGCAGTTAGCCGTCTTTTCTTTCGGCCTTCATCCTGAATAATAATCCGGCCAATTTCACCGGCTTGACCATAATTCCCCGTATACAGCTGCGTATTCAAGATGATACCAGCCCCAATTCCTTCGTGGATACTAACTGAGACGATATTTTGCAACTCCTGCTTACTAAAATCTTGTTCGAAAATTGCAGACAGGTTCGCTTCGTTTTCCAAAATGACTGGAACTGAATACTTATCCCGGAAGAAGCCCACCAGGTCAAAATCATCGTAATCAGTAAACGGTGAAGTAATAATTTCACCATCATAAACCACTCCAAAAATCGCAATTGAAATTGCCAGCAGACCGTTGACCGAATCAAATTTGGGTAACTGATTGATTTGTTCTTCCATCATTGCTGAAATTTGAGAAATTGATTGGTTATTAATCGGCTGGATGCTGTGTTCAAGCGTCCGCCCGTCCAGCTTGGTTGCCAACATCTCGAGTTGGTGTCCGGAAATGCTGAAATTGATAACGTAACCATATGAAGCATTAAACTCGACAAGTTCAGGCTTTCTGCCGCTTGTTCCGGTAGATTTGTCTTCGCCTAGGCTGTTGACCAATTTTCGGTCAATAAAGGTACCGACAATGTCTGAAACCGACATTTTATTCAAACCCAACAATTTTGACATGTCATTGCGAGAAATCGGTCCATTATTGATAATCGCTTGAAGAACCGTTCGTTCATTATGATTTCTCATCACTTCTTTATTAATAATCAATGTTACCCACTCACTTTTTTGTTATTGGGATTAGGACAGCTCCTCCAAGCAGAAGTCTGCATGTAAGCACCACCGAGAAAAATTCCAGAACCAGGAATTCTTCTCGGTGGAGACTTACACTCCGACTTCTAACCGCTTGGATCCGCTCACTCTCTTAGAACAGCTCCTCCAAACAGGGATCTACATGTAAGCACCTTATCCAGAAATCCAAGTCCAAGATTCCTCAGGCATCATAGCCAAATGGTGCTCCGCAAAGCAGAAATTTCCACATAAGCACCTCAACCACAAATTCCAAAACCGGGAATTTCTGGTTGAGGAGACTTATGCTCCAATTTCTAATCGCTTAGCTCCGCTCACTAAGCTTCTTCATTTTCCTTCTTATGTTTAGCTGCCAAATCCGTTTGCATCTTCTTTTCGATACTATCAACATGATAGAACATCAAGGCAATTGCGGAAAGGGCAAATCCCAATAATGGCACCCAAATATAGTTCATTTCAATTCCGTGTAGTGACGCAGCGGATTGGGTCTTATTGGCAACGTAACCCGTAACTGACAGAATCCAACCTGTAATGACACCACCGATTCCCATTCCAAGCTTGGCACTGAAGCTTGAGAATGAGGTTACAATTCCTTCGGCCCGGACACCGTTCTTCCATTCGCCATAATCCACGGCATCCGCCAGCATAACAGCGATCAAGCCGGAAACATACCCGGTACCAAGATAGCCGATAATCGTGGCAATAATAATGATCGTCACACTCAAGTGAGTCGCCCCAACGCTTAACAATAGTTGGCCGGCAACTGCCATAATCATTCCCGCTAACATCGTATTTCGTTTTCCAATCAGTTTGGAAGTCAGTGGTGTTAAAACAACTGCTAACAGTGAGACAAATTGCAAACTCAAGACAAACGAAGCCAAACCGGCATTATTCATGTTGTATTTGAAGAAGTAAACCGTCACTTGAGAACGGGTCTGCATCCCCATCCAGTAAATGAAGTTGATAAAGATGATGATTGCCCAAGGCCAGTTACGCTTGAGCGCCTTTAGTGATTCTTTGATCGGAATTGATTGACGCGAACTCTTGGTTTGAACCCGTTCCTTCGTGTTCTTAAAGACAACCGCAAAGATCAGGACAACCACGATTCCAACAATTAATGCCCAAATGAACCAACCATGAGCACTAGTTGTGGAACCACCGCCAAAGAAGGCAACCATGGTCAAGGTAATTCCAGTAATGATCGCAGCGCCGGCGGTTCCCATAAATTGGCGAATCGTTGATAAGGTTACTCGTTCTTGGGGATTGCTGGTCAATGATGGCAAAATCGAAGTAATTGGAATGTTAACTGCCGAATAAAGAACATCGACACCAATATAGGTAATATAGGCCCAAACGAGCTTACCCGTTAAACTCAGGTTTGGTGTGGTAAATACCGAAACACAGAAGACCGCAAATGGAATCGAGAACCACAACCAATACGGCCGGCTCTTCCCCCATTTCGTATGGGTATGATCAATCATGATGCCCCAGAAAGGACCGTCAAAAGCATCAACTATCCGGGCAACTAGGAACAACGTCCCCACTGCAGCGGCACTAATTCCAAATGTATCCGTATAGAAAATCATTAAATAGGTTCCCACCATTTGAAATGATAGGTTACAGGCAAAATCACTTAAGCTATATGAGAATCGTTCATTCCAGGGCACCATGTTCTTGAGAGCAGCTGTGGGCTTTGGCTTGGACGCTTCACCATTGGAAACTGTTTGCTTCATAATGAACACCTCGTCAGTTTTGTTTAACATTAATAAATTCAACTTTCGAATTGAATTATATTGTAACCGATTACATAAGTCAATAATATTTGGCATGCTTTTTTTAGCATAGAAGTTATTCCAACGAGATCCCCACTATTATAGCAACATCACAAACGTTTTCTGATGAAAGCGTTGACAAACATTTTCGGAACAATTACACTGTTGGTGACGATTAATAAATTCAACTTTCAAATACAAATTCAGAGGTGTCGCTTTATGAAGTTTACTGATGGTTACTGGTTGACTCGACCTCAATACGAGATTCAGTCGCCAAAAGAAGTTTTTGATTATCGAAAGACCGACGATTCATTAACGCTCTACGCACCATTTAATAAGATTAACGATCGCAATGACGAACTGAACCTGGGAATGACAACGATTAAGTTGACCTCCCCTGTTGAGGGTGTGATCGGGGTTAAATTAACCCACTTTGATCAAAACAATCCTGGGCCTTCATTTGAATTGGAAAATGAACATCCTAATGTTGCCATCGAAACCGGTGATAAAGAATTATCGTTCAAATCCGGTTCATTAACCGTAAAAGTACCGTTTAAATCCGATTTCGAACTCGATTTTCTCCATGAAGATAAGGTGATTACGAAATCGATGGAGAAGGCTGAAGGGGTCATTCATGATAAGGACACCAATAAGCATTACATGCGGGAGCAGCTCTCCATGGGCGTCGATGAACTGATTTATGGCCTCGGCGAACGCTTTACTGCCTTGGTTAAAAATGGCCAGTCCGTAGACATTTGGAACCGGGATGGCGGTACTGGTAGCGAACAAGCTTACAAAAACGTGCCATTCTATTTGAGCAGTGAAGGTTACGGTGTCTTCGTTGACCAACCGGAAAAAGTATCGTTTGAAATTGCTTCGGAAAACGTTGACCGCACCCAATTTAGTGTTGAGGGCGAATCCTTGCAGTACTACGTGATTGATGGGCCGACGCCAAAAGATGTCTTGAACAAGTACACCCGCTTGACCGGCCAAATTTCACTACCACCCGCTTGGTCATTTGGCCTTTGGTTATCAACCTCATTTACCACCGACTATCGGGAAGAAACCGTTATGAAGTTCATTGATGGCATGCGTGACCGCAAGATTCCATTAGACGTTTTCCATTTCGACTGCTTCTGGCAAAAAGGCTTCGAATGGTGTAACTTCCTTTGGGATCCTGAACAATTCCCCGATCCAGAAGGCTTAATCAAAAAGATCCATGACCGCGGGATTAAGGTCTGCGTTTGGATCAATCCTTACATTGCCCAAAAATCGCCGTTGTTTGAAGAAGGCCGTCAAAATGGCTACTTCATTAAACGTGAAGATGGCAACGTTTGGCAATGGGATCTCTGGCAAGCCGGAAATGGTTTCGTTGACTTCACGAATCCTGCCGCCGTTAAGTGGTACCAAAGCAAGTTAAAGGCCTTACTTGACATGGGCGTTGACTGCTTCAAGACCGACTTTGGTGAGCGAATTCCGGTTGAAGACGCCGTATTCTTTGACGGTTCCGATCCGAAACGTGAGCATAATTACTACACTTATCAATATAATGAAGCGGTTTATGACTTGCTCAAACAAGAAAAGGGAGCCGACCAAGCGGTTGTCTT
Source organism: Lentilactobacillus dabitei (assembly GCF_019061365.1). Lineage (GTDB taxonomy): Bacteria > Bacillota > Bacilli > Lactobacillales > Lactobacillaceae > Lentilactobacillus > Lentilactobacillus dabitei. The sequence continues at coordinate 17,481 of NZ_JAHPPD010000036.1, read as the reverse complement.
TGCCCGTTCAGCGACTGTTGGTTCGCAAAAGTTCCCAGTTCATTGGGGTGGCGACAACCTTTCCCGCTACAAATCAATGGCCGATTCCCTTCGTGGCGGCCTCTCATTCCTCGTTTCCGGCTTTGGCTTCTGGAGCCATGATATCAGTGGATTCGAGGAACATGCGACGCCAGATTTGTACAAACGGTGGACCCAATTTGGCCTCCTATCGTCTCACTCCCGTTATCACGGCAGTGTTCAGTACAAGGTGCCGTGGTTGTTTGATGAAGAAGCGGTCGAAAATACCCGCAAGTTTGTGGATTTGAAGCTCTCCTTGATGCCTTATCTTTTCGATGAAGCTGTTAATACGCATGAGACTGGCACGCCATTGATGCGGCCTGCATTCCTGGAATTCACCAAGGATCGCAACACTTACTTCCTTGAGCATGAATACATGCTTGGCAGTAAGTTACTGGTTGCGCCAATCTTCAACGCGGAAGGCAATGTTAAGTACTACCTGCCAGCTGGCAAATGGACCAACATTCTCACCGAAAAGACGTATGACATCTCAAAGGGTGGCGAATGGCTCGCTGAACAATATGACAACTTAAATCTGCCATTGTTGGCCCGAGAAAACAGCATCATCTTGAGAAATCCGGCTGCGGGACACGCCGAGTATGATTACACGGATGCTCCTGATATTAACGTTTACGAAATCTTAGACGGTGCCGAAGCGACAACCAGAGTCGTTGACCAGCATGGCGCCCACGCAGGTTCTGTATCTGTCACTCGCCAAGGTAATCAAGTGACCGTTACGACCAAAGGCTTGAAGGGTAACTCAAAAGTCTTGATTCATATGGATAGTGACGTTAAAGAGTTCGTGATGGCTGGTAAAGAATCAACGTTTAATATCTAACGATTCTGACTAAAAATCGATACAAATTAATCTTGATTATTACAAAAAGGAGTTTCTAATGGCTGTATGATGCCATTAGAAGCTCTCTTTTCGTTAATAGTGATATCTAGCTTGATAAACAAGGATTCGATCGGTTTCAACGCCGTAAATCAATCGATTTTCCTGATCAATTCTACGGGACCATTTTCCTGAGTAATCAAATCTAAGTAGTTCCGGCTTTCCAATCTCCTTAAATGGTGTTTCGGAAATGTTTGCTAAGAGCGACTTGATTCTTTGAACTTTTTTCTCATCGTGCTTTTTCCAATAACGCAAATCGCTTAATGCTTCGTCCGTAAAGTAAATTTCTCTCATAGGTCTTTAAGATCGACTTTCGTCAAGTTACCCTGCTTGGCTTCTTCAATTGATTTATCAAGGTGGTTTCGGTTAGTTGGGTTACCGACCACATACATATTCTCAATTAAATTGTCGTAATCGTCTTGACTCATAACCACTACATTTCTACCATGAGGTCGAGTAATTGTCAGATTATCAGAATCATCAACAACTTTATCAAGGTATTTCCGGATATTATTTCTAAAATCAGTCATGTTGGTTGCTTCCAAGTTAGCCGCCTCCCATAATTTGTACTCAAAGTATATAACGGTTCGCTTATTTTGTACAGAATAATGTACGTAATAGTTAAATCGGTTTGAATGATTTCTCAAAAATTTCAAGCGCAATCTGAATAAACCATCAAAAAGTCCTTCTGGCCATTTACTGACCAAAAGAACTTTTTTACTACCAGAACACAATTTTATGATTCTTGAACGTGCTTCTCACCTTCATGATACCCTTTGATAAATTCGGACAACTCGACCATCTGATTGTCAGTCACCGTATTCCCGAACTTAACCAAGCTTTCTGGATAATGACGGAAACCACGGTTCTGCTCATGATCACGGACTGCTTGTTCGAAGCCCATCTGGTAATCACTTTGAGTTGCAGTAGCCGAACTATGATCACGATGAGTCGAACTGTCTGCCCATTGCTGGTAGTCGGTTTTGGCACTATCGTAATTGCCTTGTTCATAATTTTTCTTCACGTAGTCATGCAATTCGCTTAATTTCTTTAATGCGTCCATGTAGCACCTCTCCTCGTATTTGCAATCATGATCAAATCCATATCGTACTTTCCTTTTTAATAAAATTAGCACCGTTTGTTTATCACGATATAACTAACCGGTAATTTTATGGGGTTAATTATACCCCCCATTTGAAAATGAAAAGTGCTTTTAGCCTTTATTACAAGAACGGCCGTTATCGCACACACTCTCCATGCTACTGAATGCATTTTTTACTCGTTTTGTTTAAGCCGGTCTCGTACCCACTCTTGTATCTCTCTTAAGTCGTCATCTGTCGCCAAATCACTGATAAAATGCTTCGTAATTGAACGTTTATTTAGATATTGCATCCGTTCACGATTCTTCTTCCGCCATCGTTCGTTGGCTTCCCGTTGTGCTTCCGTGTACCTTTGCTTTGCCATATTTATCACCTTATGATATTATTGTATATGAAAAGTAGCTGCTGGAAGTCCCTCCAACAGCTACAAGCGTGAATTAGAATGATGAGGCTGGCTAATCGTTATTAACGGTTAGCTTTTTTTATATTCCTATACGCAATTGATAGACACACAACCCCACGACAAACGATATAAAACGTCGTGGCGCAAGTTATTGCGAGCGGATAAGATACCTCCGACCCATTCACTTCGACATGGCAACCACCTCCGTGAATTAGAATAATTGAGGGGTGTAGACCATTCGAAATTCACTAGGCTAGCAGGCCAAGTAATGAACTGAACTTACTAACTTGATTATATCATATACTCATATGAGTGTTTATACAAGTACAACCCAAAGCAACTGCTTACAAAAAATAGAACCCCATCGCCCTCTGAGTGATGCGGCACTATCTAACAATACTTTCTGAAAGGTATTAGACCAATCATTGACCATAACTTCTGGTCGGTATAACATTTCGTTTCGTTCTTCTGTTGAGTGGTACTGACAAGCTACACGGATCTAAGCTCGATGACTTAGCGCCTACACATTACTGTATATCTTTCACTTGCCTAACAGGTGATTAGCCTATTCACCTTCCACTATTATTATACTTCGAATTGGCAATGGCTTTCAATTGATTTGCCTACCGAATTATTTAACGTTAACTCCGAGCAATCCAATAAGCGAAGCAGCTTGGAACTGATTAATCGTCAGTCCCTTTAAATCATCCGGGTTCACTTCCAGATAGCCAAACTCACTTTGGGACAGATCGACTCCTTTAAGCTTGGTGTCGACGAAACTGGCTCCTTCAAAATTGCAGCGGCTAGTTTTGAGCCCACCAACCAATTTAAGGTATCTAAAGTAGACTTCTTTGAAGCTGGAATTGGTGAAAGTGCAATGATTCAACTTGGAACCGCTAAAATTAGCATAATCAACTCCGGAATCATTAATGGTACAATCCTTCCAATTATTCTCCTGAAACTCGACCCCAATCAGCTGACAGCTTTCAAATTGATCCCGATAGAAGGTACTCCCCTCAAATCGGTCATTGGCAAACGAACTATTGTTAAAGGTACAATCAAGCCATTCACTGCCGCCAAAGTTATCCTGCTCAAATTGGCACTGTTTAAAAGTGACATCAGACACCCGGATTTCCTGCATTGAGGTTGCAAATCGACAATTCTCGTAAGTATTACCAGGCTCAATGTCTTCAAATGTCAGTTTTTTCCCAATGATTGTCATTTTGGCCTCTAACTACAAAATCGGTGATAATAAGCGACTAAACGTTTGCTTAAACTTGAGCCATAGCGATTGTTGCTTAAACCGTTCAGGCGTTTGCAAGGTACTTTCGTCCATGTCGTTCAAGAAAATGTCGCGCATTTCTGTTGAGAATTTTTGATCATAAATAAACGAGTTGATTTCAAAGTTCAACTTGAAGCTGCGGTAGTCCAAGTTGGCTGACCCCACCGAAGAAATTTCATCGTCGATGACCATCGTCTTCGAATGGATGAAGCCATTATTATAGAAGTAAATTTTAACCCCTTCTTCGGCCAATTGGTGAGCATAGTACTGGGTGGCCCGGTAGACAAACGGATGATCCGGCATGCTGGGAACCATAATCCGAACATCAACGCCGGACATGGCGGCAATCCGCAACGCATCCAGCACACTGTCATCTGGGATTAAATACGGCGACTGAATCCAGCAATAATCGTTAGCCATCGTGATCAGCTTAATATAGCCCATCTTAATCTGCTGCAAGTCCGAATCCGGCCCACTGGAAACGATTTGCATGTTAACATTACCTTTAGTGGTCGTAACTGGGAAGTATTTCGCTTCAACTTCCTCTTCATCAATTTGATCCCGGGGACTGGTTGCGTTCCAATCAAGAATGAAGCGCGCCTGCAGGCCAAAAACACCGGACCCGATAATGCGAATGTGGGTATCACGCCAATTGCCGAACTTTTTCTTGCGGCCGAGGTATTGGTCGCCAATGTTGAAGCCACCGGTATAGCCGATGATCCCATCAACCACGATGATCTTTCTGTGATCACGAAAGTTAATCCGGAAATCCAAGACAACTGAGCGGGTGTTCAAGAATGGAAAGGCGTGGCCGCCCGCATCAATTAATGGCTTGAAAAATTTGCGGGTTGTTCCCATTGACCCCCAAGAATCGTAGATGACCCGGACTTCAACGCCCTGCTTGGCTTTTCGGACTAAAAGGTCAAGAATTTCATTACCAATTTTATCGTTATAAAACGTGTAAAATTCAATGTGAATGCTCTTTTTGGCGCCCTCAATGTCTTCGATCACGCGGTGAAAGAGATCATTGCCATTCGTAAAAATGTGAACTTTGTTTTGCCGGGACAAGAAAGCAGCATCTGTTGTCATGAACATATCAACGGCTGTCCGCGACCGCTTAACGACTTCATCGGCGGGCGTCTTGGCATTGTGACCCAATTGTTTTCGCTGTTCATTCAGTCGTTCATCCAGCTGCATTTGCATGTGCTTATGTAATTTGAATAACCGATTTTTAGGCAGCTTTCTGCCAAGAAAGGCGTAGGCAATGAAACCAACTAGCGGCAAAAAGACCAGCACCAGCAACCACGCCCAGATAGCAGCAATGTCTCGTTTCTCCCTAAACACGGTAAAAATAGCAAAAATTGCGTTGACCACAACGATGATGTTGAAGATCAATGACCAATCAATATTCATATTTTCCTCCTGACGGCCATTTTTGGTCTAAAATAAGATTACAACTGTTAGTATACTAGAAAGAAGCCAAAAATTATGAATATATTTAATTTTTTTGTTGTAGGAATTCACGGCTTCCACTCCGTGTATTTTCTCCATTTGATTTTTAGAGAACAACCATTAATCGGTTTTGGGCTTATTTTTGCCCTGATTTTATATTTGATTTATCGCCGAATGAATCGGTAGAATGCGTCACAAAACAATGCTCATTAGATTTTCATATGAGAATAGTAGCGCCAAGCCAACCTCGTTGAATAAACAGGTTGGTTTTTGATTCTGCAAAAATGGATTAGGCTACACGGGCGAACCGTGCTTCGACGGCCGCGTTAACGCGCCTAGCCTACTTGGCGCAAAGCAGAAGTCTGCACATATGCCCCTCCCAGCGTAAATTCCCAAAACCGGGATTACCGGGTTAGGCTACGTTGCCGAATGGTGCTTCGCAAAGCAGAAGTCTGCACACAAGCCCCTCCCAGCGTAAATCCCCAAAACCGGGATTTACGGATTAGGCTACATTGCCGAATGGTGCTCCGCAAAGCAGAAGTCTGCACACAAGCCCCTCCCAGCGTAAATCCCCAAAACCGGGATTTACGCTGGGAGGGGCTTGTGCTCCAACTTCTAACCGCTTTGCTACGCACACTTTTTTCTTGCATTACCCATCTCAACGACCTATTATAGATAAGTCGCTTCGACACATTAACAAATGGAGGTTTCACTTTGTACGAACTCTTAATTCTTGGCATGCTGACCTCACGCGACATGTCAGGTTATAAATTACGAGGGATTTTAGAAAGTAGTCTGGTTCCTTGCCGAGAAATTTCCAATGGCGTGATGTACCCACTGCTTCAGAAATTAGCAGCGCATGATTACATCGAATTTAAAGTCATTGAAAAGAATCACCGCAATAAAAAGTTGGCCCATCTTACCGATCTCGGCGCCAAACGGTTTACCGAACTCATGGCGGAACCGGTCGCCCAAGACGCCAAACGCGAATCAATTTTTCGCTTTAAGTTTCGAGGAATGGCTGGCGTTGATCCAGCTACCCAGTTGCGAATTTTCAATGAGTACGCGAACTCAGTTCAAGCTGATTTACAGGCCTATCAAACCGTCCATGATCATTTACATACTCTAATGGACAGCGATCCAGACAACCGCGATCATCTCCGCTGGGCAATCCGCTCACTTAATTTAAGCATTTCAATCTGCCAGGCAAAACAACGTTGGGTTGAAAAATGTCGCCAAGAAATCAATCAGAACAGAGGAAAAACAAATGAAGAAGCAAACTAAAACACAGCAATGGATCGCCCTCACCGCAATGGGGCTCGGCGTTTTCATGGGATTACTTGATGTCACTGTCGTCAACGTGGCCTTACCCACAATGGTCCGCGGGTTTAAAACCACCTTTACGGATTTGCAGTGGGTGTTAAACGCCTACACCTTGGTTTATGCTGTCACATTAATGATTATGTCCAAATTAGGTGACATGTACGGTCGCAAAAAAATCTTCTTGGGCTCACTCATTTTATTTGTGGTGGCATCCGCAATCAACGGAATGGCACCTAATTTACTAATCCTAGACATCGGTCGTGGAGTTCAGGCAATTGGTGGTGCTGGGATGACGTCTCTTTCAATGGCACTAGTTGCCTCTAACTTTGATGGCAAAGATCGTGGGTTGGCCCTTGGAATTCTCGGCTCCATTATCGGGGCCTCTGCTGCTTCGGGACCGTTAATTGGTGGTTATTTGGTTGAACATTTTGGCTGGCCATCCATTTTCTACGTCAACGTTCCGTTTGGCATCATTGCCGTGATTTTAACCTTGATTTATGTGCGGGAAACCCCAAGTTATGGGAAGAACCACAAAATTGACTTGGCTGGGATGATCACTTCAGCGATCGGGTTGTTTGCGGTGATCTATGGCTTGATTGTTAAAGAAAGTCACCCTCACTGGTCATGGCTCGATGCCCGGGTTAGTGGCTTGCTTGTCGGCGGGGTCTTAGTCATGATCGTGTTTGTCTTCATTGAAACCAAAGTTGGCGATCCAATGATTGATATCAAGATGTTCAAACGTCCTCATTTCTTAGGAACCATCATCATTGCTTTCGCATTAGGTGCCGGAATCTACGCCTACAACGCCTTTTTAACGGCCTTGATGCAAAACTACATCGGTTACTCAGCCGTCCAAACTGGAGTCCGCCAGTTGACCATTAGTGGTTGGTCGCTGGTACTGGGCCCAGTTGCCGGTATTCTCAGTTCTCGCTTCTCGAAAAAGTGGATGATTGTTGGCAGTATGGTTATCGGCGGGATCGGCTTCTTCGCCATGGCTTACGCAATCAGTCCAACAGTTAGTTTCGTTGAATTGTGGCCAGGAATGGTACTGATGGGGATCACCAACGGAATGGTCAACCCATTACTGAACACAGCTGGCATGGAAGGCGCCCTTCCCCAAGAAATGGGCATGGTCTCCGGCCTGCTTAACGTCTTCCGCCAGTTTGGAACAACCGTCGGCGTGGTTGGCTTGGGATTAATCCAAGATGCCCAATATGAAACTCATTTAAATAATCATCTGCACCTCATTCAGATGCCGGCTAAAGTCGTTAATGGGATCAAAGATGCGTTAGTCAACGCCGGGCCATTTTCCGGTCACACGATCGCGTTCTCAGCCCGCATGCAGCAAATGCCATTTGCCTCAACACTTCAAAAAATCGTCATCGCTGCCTACGATAACGGCATGGCGGCAGTAGCAATTTCTTCTGGGGTCCTTGTGCTTTTTGGGGCATTAGGGGCGGCAATTTTGATGAGAAACCGGATTGCGAGCCAGGATATTGAGCTAAAACAGGATAAATAATTGATAGATACTTAATGAGAGTCAACCCCCATACGGATTTGGCTCTCATTTTCGAATTGGGCTATAGTAATCTGGCAAATTTCAGCCGCCAATTTAAGTGTTGGACCGAGATGCCCCCTCACGCATTTAGAAAAAACTCAGGGTTTCTATTCGACAAGCGCTTACATTTCCTCTAAAATTAACTCATTAAATAAGTTATTGGAGGATTATCATGACTGCAACTGAAAAAATGCTTAGTGGCAAAATCTATGATACTGGCGATCCCAAACTAGCTGGGGAACGAGTGGCTGCCCATCGACTCTGCCAACGATATAACAGTTTAGACGAAGAAAAAGTTGATCAGCGCAACGCCATTTTAGATGAGCTGTTACCCAACCACCAAGAAGGCACCTTTATTCAGGGGCCTATGTTCTTTGATTATGGGAAATATACTGACACTGGCAAAAACTTTTACGCCAACTTTAATTTTACCGTTCTAGATTCTGGCCCCATCAAAATTGGTGATGATGTTCTAATTGGCCCTAACGTGACGTTGGTGACTCCCGTTCACCCTTTGCGTTTCCAAGAACGGAATATAAAAACCAAGCCGGATGGCAGTCAATATGACGATGAATACGCCAAGCCAATAACGATCGGCAGCAACTGCTGGTTAGCCAGCAACGTGACAGTCATTGGTGGCGTTACAATTGGTGAGGGTTGTGTCATCGGTGCCGGCAGCGTGGTTACCCGGGATATTCCAGCGAATTCATTTGCAGTCGGCAATCCCTGCAAGGTGATTCGAGAAATTACTGAAAAAGATGATATTCACTTAAAAAAAGACCGATTTTAAAATAAAGTGCCAAGCAAAATTGAGGAAATTCCTTAATCTTGCTTGGCACTTATTTGATTTTATCCCAGGTTCAATATACGACATATTTTTCTATATGTCGTGTGTATCAATTACTTAACTAAATTAGCGATACAATTCCGGTCGCCGGTCTTCAAATACCGGCATGAAACCGCGGGCATCATCAGTTTCGTTAGTATCGATCGTTACCGTTTTGAGTTGTGGCTGATCGTTTAACGTTACGATTTCATCGCCCATCGGATTATAAATGCCGGAATGGCCACCAAATGGATTATCCGGATCACTGCCAACCCGATTAACGGCAACCACAAAGCTCTGATTCTCGATAGCCCGAGCCGCCAGTAGTCGCCGCCATTGATTCATTCGAGCAGTCGGCCATTCAGCAGGCACAAAAATAATCCGGCTGTCATCTAAGCTGAGGGTTCGCAACCATTCCGGAAACCGAATGTCGTAGCAGATCACACTCGTCGCATTGATCCCCTTCACCTGAAAATGATTCTCTTCGTGACCAGCTGCCAAATATTTATCCTCATTCATCAGGCCAAATAAATGAACTTTATCATACGAGGTGAGTAAATCACCATCCGGGCCAAAAATATAGGTCGTATTATAAAAAGCCCCATTCTTGGCCGTCGATACTGAACCGCCATGAATGGTAATCTGATACTTTTTTGCTAACTGGGCTAATAGCGCCTGAGTACGATCGCCGTTCTGGTCGGCAACCTCGTTAAGGCGGGTCAAATCGTAGCCGGTATTCCACATCTCTGGAAACACCACAATATCGGCGTCTTCCTGAGCAGCCTGTTTAACTGCTGGTTCAATCTGGGCAAAATTTTTATCTGGATCACCGAAGTAAACGTCTAGTTGGGCGAGTGAAATGGTTACTTTCATTAGATGCCTCCAATATTCTCCTAATTTCTTAACACTAAAATGCTGATGAGTTGAAATTCAATGAGACTTGCTCAATCCGAGCACCGGATGAGGTTGTCGAATTTCGTGCCCCTTACTTGGACCGAAATTTGAAAATGCAATTTCTTTCTGCTTTAGGGATTTCAATCATGACATTCTCCTCCCTCTGGCAGATAATCTTCGTACTGTCTCAAATCCATTCCCGCAGATGAAAAGTAGTCTTCAACTTGGGGAATCAGAATAATCTGCCCATTATCCTGTTTGATTGAATAATAGGCTTGACCAACCTTAACATCAAGATACTTCGGTAACGTGATTGTGGTTTGAGTTTCCTTGCCTGCGAACCTTTACAAGTCCATTTTCAGTTGGTATCTTCATAGATATTTTCCTATGTTAACGAGTATTTGCCAGTACATACCAATTGCATTATATCGTGATTAAATTCAAAGTTTAAGTATTCGGTTCTGACTTTTTATATTATAGCCGTGATCGCAGCTACCAACCCAAATATGACCCCGGGCACATCGGCAACAATCAAAATCCAATCTCGTTTAGGTTTAACCCAACCATAAGCAACCCACAATGCTGCATTGATGGCTGCGCAAAACGGCTGGATAAATGACGTTGGATTACCGTTCAAATTTTGCACGATTTCTCCTATGTATGAGATGTACATGATCATATTGGCAATCGTCGCAATATCACCCACGATCCTGTCCTCACTTAAAATATGTTTATTGGTGTGTACTGAATGGCCGCCTGGGTGGCTCAACTGATTTTGCACTAAATTCCCTCCATTGATTTTCAATAACTGTTTCCTATACGTTCCGTGATACCACTTCTATATGAGGAAAGCTAGTCGATTTGGAGATTGTACCTCACGATTTGGCGAATCAATTCGGCGGGTAATGGCTTGTTGACGGGAAGTTGGATGGCTCCTTTGCTCGTTTGATATTTCGTTAACTGAGTGGCAAATTCGACAATCGCTTTAGAACCCGGATAAATGCCCAAGTGACGTTTAAAATTGGCAAAGTGGATAATATTTCTGTGAAAGTAAAAGGTTGGCATCCCATATGATATTTTTTCAGTGGTACTTTTTGGCATTTCTGCGGCAATGATTTGATACAGTTCGTTGAGTTGAGATTGCCGATCTACCGGCTGTTTGGTGATGTAGGCTTTGATAACTTTTTTCATTTTTGGCACCCTCTCTGATTATCATTGAAAATTATTTAATTAAAATCTGTTGACAATCTAATTATAAAGCTCTAATATACAAAGCAACAATTAATTCGTCCATAAAACCGATGAAGTGGAGATCAAGATTATTGTGCACGCACAGAGAGCTGCCGTTGATGGGAGTGCAGCCGAACGCAGATAATTAAATGGACCACTGAGGGTTTTCCCGAAAGTTCTCGAGTACGGAAAAACGTGTTGGCATACGTCAGTTGTCGGAGGGATGTTAGTCTCTCGCTAAGCGTAATTAATTGGGGAACTTAATAGATGATTTTTATCTACCCTGATTAATTGAACTAAGGTGGCACCGCGGAATAATCCGTCCTTAACTTGTATAAAGTTATGGACGGATTTTTTTGTGGCCAGAGTGTGACGAGAACCGCATCTGGTTCGTTGAAACACATTTTAGCTAGATAACATTCAACCAATCAATTTTCCTGGAGGCCTTTCAAATGAATACCAAAGAAATTAAACGATGGCGATTCACATACTGAATTTCAATCAATATAAAATTAGACACTTATACTAGGACAGCTCCTCCAAGCAGCAATCTGCATATAAGCACCTTCTGCAAAAATCCCCAAACCAGGATTTCTGCAGAAGCAGACTTATATTCCGATTATTCCCGCTTGGATCCGCTCACTATTTTTAGGACAGCTCCTCCAAGCAGGGATCTACATGTAAGCACCTCAAACAAAAATTCCCAAAACCGAAATTTCCGTTCGAGGAGACTTACACTCCGATCCCTAACCGCTTGGATCCGCTCACTATACTAGGACAGCTTCGTAAAGCAGAAGTCTGCGTGTAAGCACCACCGAGAAAAATTCCAGAACCAGGAATTTCCCTCGGCGGAGACTTACACTCCGACTTCTAACCGCTTTACTCCGCTCACTAAAAATTGGAGGCACATATCATGATCAAACAAGCCATTGAAAAAGTTGTTCACCACGAAGATTTAACCTTTGCTGAAAGCCAAACCGTACTTGATGAAATTATAAACGGCGAGACTTCCGAAATTGAAACTGCCAGTCTTTTGACTGCTTTAACCGCTAAAAATCCAACTATCGACGAAATCGCCGGAGCTGCTTCATCGATGCGAAATCATGCACTGAAGTTCCCTGCCACTAAAGATGTCTTAGAAATTGTTGGAACCGGTGGTGATCACGCCAACACCTTCAACATTTCAACCACCAGCGCTATCGTCGTTGCCGCAACTGGTACCAAGGTTGCCAAACATGGTAACCGGGCCGCTTCATCTAAGAGTGGTGCCGCTGATGTCTTTGAAGCCCTTGGCCTCGACATCAACGAAGATCCCGCTACCAGCTTTGACAGCTTGAAAGCAAACAACCTCTGCTTCTTATTTGCTCAGGAATACCACAAGTCCATGAAGTATGTTGCCCCAGTTCGCAAGCAATTAGGCATCCGCACCATCTTCAACATCTTAGGGCCACTGGCTAATCCAGCCCACCCCACTCGCCAACTTCTCGGCGTTTATGATGAAGACCTGCTTGAACCGTTAGCAAACGTCCTCAAGAAGTTAGGCGTTAAAAATGCCATGGTGATCCACGGCCGTGATGGCTTGGATGAAATGACGGTCGCAGACGAAACCGCCGTCGTTGAATTAAAAGATGGCAAATTAACCAAGTACGTCTTAACCCCAGAACAATTTGGCTTCAAGCGAGCTAACCGCCAAGACCTGGTTGGTGGCACACCTGATGATAACGGTCAAATTACCCGCGATATTCTGGCTGGCAAGAAGGGGCCAAAGCGTGACATCGTCTTACTAAATGCCGGTTCTGCCCTACACCTCGCTCACCCAGAACTTTCAATTCAAGAAGGAATTGACTTAGCTGCCAAGACAATCGACACCGGCAAAGCTCAAGCAGAATTAAACAGCTTGATTGCCTTTTCAAACAAGCGCAAGGACGTGGTGGCATGATCCTCGACGATTTAGTCACCGCAACCAAGTCGAGGCTTGCTGAACATGAAGCGGAACTTCCACTGAATCAGTTAAAGCAGCGGGTTGCCCAACTTCCAGCCAGCAGCAAGCCCAATTTTCTGAGTATCCTGAAACAGCCCGGTTTGCACGTCATCTCCGAAGTTAAAAAATCCTCCCCTTCTAAGGGAACGATTGTCACTGACTTTCCATACTTGCAAATTGCCAAGGCTTACGATGCTGCTGGGGCGGATGCAATTTCAGTGTTAACCGAACCTGATTATTTCAATGGGCGGCTCAATTACCTGAAAGAAATCAGCCAAGCAGTCTCAGCACCGACTTTACGCAAGGATTTCACCATTGATCCTTACATGATTTACGAAGCCAAGGCTAATGGGGCCTCAATCATCTTACTAATCGTTGCCATCGTGGACGACCAGCAGCTCAAAGAATACCGTGAATTAGCCGAAAGCCTCGGCATGCAGGCAATTGTTGAAGCGTACACCGATGATGAAGTGACCCGCGCATTGAAGTCTGGCGCCAAGATCGTCGGGATCAATAATCGGAATCTCAAAGATTTCCACGTTGATTTTAATAACAGTCTCAAGCTCAGGGCAATGGTCCCAGGATCCATCCCAGTCATTGCCGAGAGTGGGATCAAGACTCAGGCGGACGTTGCTCAATTAGCTGCTGCCGGCTTCAACGGCATCCTCATGGGGGAAACCTTAATGAGATCCGCCAATAAACAAGCATTAATCAAGTCGTTCAAGGAGGCTTAATAATGGTCAAAGTTAAAATTTGTGGCTTAATGCGCCTTCAAGATATTCAAGCAGTGAACGCTGCTGAAGCTGATTTTGCCGGCTTTGTGTTCGCCCCAAGTCGGCACCAGGTTTCGTTGACAACGGCACTGGCGTTGCGTCGGCATCTGAATCACAACATCCCAACCGTTGGTGTCTTTGTCAACGAGTCAACCGACGACATCTTGGCCAGTTACCATGCGGGGGCCATCGATATTGCCCAACTTCACGGGAAAAGTACTCCTGGAGAAATTGCCAAGCTCCAAGCTGCCGGCCTCAAAGTCATTCAAGTTTTTGAACGGCAAGCCATTGATTTAACGTCCCAAGCAGACTACTTGATGGTTGACAGCGGCAAAGGCAGTGGGCAAGTGCTCAACTGGCAGGTAATCCCTGAAATTGACCGGCCCCTCATTTTAGCTGGCGGCCTAACCCCTACCAATGTCAATCACGCCATTAGCATCGTCCACCCAGATATTGTCGATGTTTCCAGCGGCGTTGAAACCAATCAATTAAAAGATCCAACTAAAATAACTGAATTTATAAAAAATGCGAAAGAGGAAGTTGTGCTATGACAAAATTAAAAGAAGAAACAAAAGATAACCGCGCTGGCATTTATGCCGGTACATATGGCGGTCAATACATTCCAGAAACATTGATGACCGAATTAGAAAAGGTCGATAAAGCCTTCCATACATTGAAAGATGATCCAGATTTTAAGGCAGAATTGCATGACTTGCTCGTCAACTATGCCAACCGCCCATCATTGCTCTACTACGCTAAAAACATGACCGAAGACCTCGGTGGCGCCAAGATCTATCTCAAGCGCGAAGATCTAAATCACACTGGTGCTCACAAAATTAACAACGTGATTGGCCAAGCCTTGTTAGCAAAGCACCTCGGCAAGAAACGTTTGATCGCCGAAACCGGTGCCGGCCAACATGGCGTTGCCACTGCCACAATTGCCGCATTGTTTGGCATGGAATGTGAAATTTTCATGGGCAAGGAAGATACTGATCGTCAAAAATTAAACGTTTATCGCATGGAACTCTTAGGGGCGAAAGTTCATCCCGTAACCACCGGTTCAATGGTGCTAAAAGATGCCATTAACGCGGCCTTGCAAGAATGGGCAACCCGTTGCGAGGACACTTTCTACGTCATGGGTTCAGCTGTGGGTCCTTACCCATTCCCAGAAATGGTCAAACATTTCCAAAGCGTCATCAGTAAAGAATCAAAGGTTCAATTGAAGGCCAAAGAAAACACCCTGCCTGACATGGTTGTTGCCTGTGTTGGTGGCGGTAGTAACGCCATCGGTAGCTTTGCCGACTACATCGACGACCCCAGCGTTAAATTAGTTGGGGTGGAAGCCGCTGGTAAAGGCGTTAACACCGATAAAACCGCCGCAACTATTGAACGCGGGTCAGTTGGGATCTTCCATGGCATGAAATCATTATTCCTTCAAAATGACGATGGCCAGATCAACCCAGTTTACTCAATTTCAGCAGGATTGGATTATCCGGGAGTTGGTCCTGAACACGCTGCCCTCGCCAAAGAAGGCCGGGCTCAATACGTTGGCATCACTGACGACGAATCCGTTCAAGCCTTTGAATACATCGCCAAAGAAGAAGGCATTGTTGCCGCTATTGAAAGCTGCCACGCCATTGCTTACGTTGAAAAGGTTGCCCCAACCATGACTAAGGACCAAATCATCGTCTGCACCCTCTCTGGACGGGGTGACAAAGACGTTGCCAGCATCGCCAAATATAAAGGAGTCGATATTGATGAGTAATCTCGCTAACATTTTTAAAAACCATAAAGCTTTTATTCCATTTGTCGTCGCTGACGATCCCGATTTTGACACGACGGTTGCCAACATCGTTGCATTAGCTGAGGGTGGCGCTGACATCGTTGAAGTCGGCATCCCCTTTTCCGACCCAATCGCCGACGGCCCCGTCATCCAATCGGCAGATCTACGCGCGTTTGCGGCAGGGGTTCGAACCAAGACCGTCTTTGAAATTGTAGAAGCGGCTAGGAAACAAACCGACGTGCCAATTGTCTTCTTAACTTATTTAAATATCGTCTTCAAATATGGTTACGAAGCTTTCTGCAAAAAGTGTCAGGAATTAGCCATCTCTGGCCTCGTTATTCCCGACATGCCCTATGAAAGTAAAGCCGAGATCATGCCGGCTGCCAACAAATACGGTATCGATATTATTCCATTAATTACGCCAACGTCTGGTCACCGAATCGAAAAAATTGCCAAGGACGCCAGCGGCTTCATCTACGTCGTCTCATCACTCGGAATCACGGGTGAACGAAACGAATTCTTCAACGGCTTGAAGGATCTGGTTGCCGAAATCAAGCAATATACCGACGTGCCAACCGCAATTGGCTTTGGTGTCCATACACCTGAACAAGCCAAAGAAATGGCCACCATTGCCGATGGCGTGATCATCGGTAGTGCAATTGTTGATATCGTTGACAAACAAAAGCAAAATGCCCCTGAAGCGGTTGAGAAATTTACGAAATCGATTCGGAGCGCAATTAATGAAAGTAATACCCGAAAAGCAACTGTTTGATGAATCAAAAGACTGGGATAATGGGCATTTTGATCCCAGAATTTAACGAAACGGACCAATTATTCCTGATTTTGGAATAGTTGGTCCGTTTCATTAAATTCTGGGATCAGCCGTTTGGCACAGCTTTAATCAAAGTATCAGCGGCGATCCAAGTTGATGATTACCGATTGGAAGTTAATCTACATCCCAGCCCCTAAGTCTAAGAATAGTTGCCCTAAGTAAGATCGCTACCCCACAGAGAATTTAACGCTGGCGGATTTGTACCAACCCCTATCAGTCCGTTTTAATGTTTCTTGGCAATCAGTTCCCGCTGGGCTCGGGCAATTCGTAATAACAACTTTGCTTCGGCGGGATTATCAGCCTGATTCGCAAACTTTTGCAGCAAGCCATCATTGACATGGGCATCGGTAATTTTCCCAGATTCATCCTGAATGGTTTTAGCTTTTTTTCCAATCTTACCAGCCAGTTTGGGAGCAAAGTCGGCAAAATACGTGGCGGAATATCTTAATGTTTTCGCTTTTTTACGAATTTGGTGAACCCGGAGATAATCGTTAAAGTCCACTCGCTGATAATTACGAACGACTTTGTCACCGCGTCGCTTCAGTTCACGAAATACATATTGATTCCAATTAGTTGTTCGATCGAATGCCAAGGACGCCAAGTGTCGTTTCACATTGTCCAAATCCGCAACCAATTGATGTTGAACATTGTCGGTCAGGACTCGCTGCATTTCCGCATCACGCTTGGCATGAAAATCCTGAAACAAGTTTTGATAATCACTCCCACTATCTGGATGGGCATAAGCAAAGTCACCAGCCTGGACAATCAACACATCTAATTCCCGCAGTGGGCCAAAGATCATTGCAGCAGCACTTAATGTCTGATCAATGTCTTCAAACGTCGTCTGCGGAATTTCTCGCTTCAAAAATTTAAATAATCCCCGTAAAGTCCGAATTGCCACCCGTAAATCATGCACCCGATCCGCGGAATATGGATTGTTTCGAAACCGCTTTAATTCCGTTTGAATTAAATTAAATTGTTGGGATAAAATAGGCTGAACTGATTTCATTATTTGACCTATACCCCCAAAGTTAAAGTAAAAACTTTAGCTTTGGAGGTATTTTTTATGACTAAGATTTCAAAAGAAACAAA
>NZ_JAHPPD010000035.1 GCF_019061365.1 Lentilactobacillus dabitei | reverse complement strand
TCCAACTAAATTAGTAACATCTACATTAATAATATTATTCCAAGTCGGATTTCGCACCTTGACAGGAGATGTTCCAAGCAATAGGTTTCGTCCACCAACACTATCGCTTAACTTATTGAACGGCTGTACCTTAACCCCATTAAGTTGTTCAGTATCATCTTTGTTATCGGTAACTTTTTTATCCAGTTGCTGATTAACGTCAACTGTCTTGGCATAAGCATTTCCTGCACTGTCTGTAGGATCTGTTTTAAATTTCTTTTGGCCGTCAATTGTTTCATCACCAGTCGTATGAACAACTGTATCGTTGGTAGCAAACGAATCATCAATCATATTAAATTGAATTTGACTTGCATTTGAAAACCCAATGTTGAATTTATACGTATATGATACCGGAGTCCTACCAGAAAAAGCTGGTATTGTATCTGGACTATTTGTTGATGTGATAACTGCAATTAATTGTGATTGCCCATTTTGAGAATCAGATCCCCAAATTCCAAATACCCATGCCTTGTAATCAGCTCTTATGGATGAGTTATCAACGACTGTTGAAATAATCAAGGTATTACTATTTTTAGAAAATCCGTTTGCGCTAACAGTTTGTACTACCTTGGGAACAGATGTCATCGTTGAGATATCCGTTGTCGATGGTAATTGAGTATCACTTATTTCTATCTTATCAATGCTTAGTGATGACTTGTTGGCCAATATTTGAGCAATAAGGTTGTTTCCGTTAGCAGTTACTTTTGCCAAGTCATATGCCATGTTAATTGCCTCCTTTTACATTAACTTCTTTAACCATGATGGACTGAGTCCCAACACCTACATATTCAATTAGTTTAGAATTATTCATAAACGCAATTGTATTAATCGTAACTCCGTTTAGAGTAGCTGATGATAAACGATCCATGAGGATTATCAGTGATTGGCTGGATGATATTAAACTAGTTGGAAGGTTATCAATGTTAACAACCTGTGGGTTCCCAACCATTTTGGTACCATCCCAATGATAATCAGTATGAACTTTTACGCCTGAATTTATTGGTGATATTTGTAAAGCATTGCATATGATATTGACAATGTCGTTAATGGTTCCACCAGAATGTGATGCTAAAATTTTTGTCTTAAGGATAAAACGATAAGTATCATCATTGGCTCCATATCTGGGTTGATGGATATCATCACCAATCTCATCAAGCTGTTCGCCGACAGCTTCATCAATTATCCATGAACTGTGGATGCTCTCAAAGTTGTTGTCCAGCCATAACTGAAAACGCGTTAGTACCCGAATTAAAGTGTTGATGTTACTCCCTGCACCAACCGCAAACCCGCGATCAAACATTTTAAAAATCTCTGCATAAACTTCATCATAATTAGTTTGGTACATAGTCAACCTCCACATTATCATCAGTAATAACTGGAATTTCGAAGGCTGTTAGTGCGATGTTATTAGTACTTAGTTTGCTCTTGTCGGTTCCAATCGTGATATCCGCGTAATTGATTCCATCAATCGAATATATGTTGGAGAAGAACTGATTAGTAACCACTTTGGACCCCATTTGTAGACTTTCAATATAGCCTTCAATAGCAGCCTTAATGTCATCAGTACCTTCATTTTTATCAAAGCTATCATTGACTTTAACACTGACTTTGGCAAAAATCGGTGTTTCTTGGGGGCGATCGAAGTAGATCGTGTGCGCTTCGCCAGAATCATCGATTGCTGTGCCACTCTTAGATCCATAAAGGGCAATTCCACCGCCGCCAACTCGGAAGATAGTGTTCACCACATCTTGTGCCACACCACCTTGGACATAATAGTGAACGGTCTTAGGTGGATTGCCATACACATCAGGTTTACTAGCTGAAGAATTATAGACACTTTTAACGGCCGTTACGCCTTGTGTGTTCATTAATGCCGTATAGATCCCGTTGATGGTACCAGACTCATTAGAGTTGGATGCTAGAAGTAGCCTTGATCTAAAATCAAGATCCGTTTCCATATCCTGGCCACCTTCAGCTGCATCATGATTAGTCACTTTATCAATTTCTTCAACAGGCGACTGTTGGTTAACAATTGTACCTGCATCAACATTGTATTGTGATCCTAACTCGCTTGAAACAACAATTGTTGATCCGACTCCGTTTACATCAAGTTGACAATCATCGACGGTGTAAAATTCATTTCCCTTGTCATCCATAAATACAGTACCGGTCGGAATTACATAACCCGCAGTACCAGTAAATGATAAGGTCACGCTGGATGCTTCAGCTTGCTTTCGCATTAACCCGTAATTGCCGCCAACCCGATCAAGGTTTACACCCGTAGATTGCTGAATGTAGCCAGAGTCATGAACATTTTCACCGTTTTGATCAACATTGACGGCTATTTTGGCCAAAACTCGGGCGAGCGTTCCCCAAAATGACCTGGGCGATACATTGGTATCTTCTCCGTTTTCTCTTCGAATAAAGCCTTGAACGGTATCTAAAGCATCGTCATAATCCAGCGGCGTATAACCATTTTCATCAATCATTGACGACACCCGCCTCCCATACAACTTCTTTCAATTGATTCTTAACTTCAATCGTAATGTGAACTTTGAGCACTCTTGCTTCCCGTTCGAAATCTATATCGTGAATATCATCAATTCGCGGGTCTTCAAGAAGCGTTTCTCTAATCGCCGCAGTCACAAATTGATCATGAACATTGCTTCCAATTACGGCCCCCCAGTCAAGGCCTTCATCGGTATCAAGAACCCAACCACCTTTGCGGGTATTCAGGGCGATCATACATGATTGTGCGATTTCATCAAGACCGTCAACCATTGCCACACTGCCTTTATCATCTTGCTCAAAATCGCCTTGATCATTTATATAGACATCTTTTGCCATTCAAACCACCTACTTTATATCGATCTTGCCAACGATAACGCCATCGTTAGCATCATGCATACGTTCGCTATCAATCTTGTAGACACTATCGCCCTTGGCGTTAGAGGTATCTCGGTCTTCAAACACAACCACCACAACATCCCCCACTTGATAGTTGATTATCATTTCTGCATAGAACGGATCAAAACTATGTGAGTCGCCAATGTCGTCGTGGTATTTGATCTTAATCGGGATAAATGATGCTTGCAGGCTCAGAAGCTGTGGCCGCTTGGTTCCATCCGAAAACAAGGCCAACGGCTGAACATCGTACGTTTTATCGGCATTCACCTTAACAATTTTGCAGCGAATGGCACCATGAATATCACTCATCACATCGTCCCGAAACATATCAAAAAATTCATTAATGTAGTCACGACTTTTAATCATTTGGCACGCCTCTTTTTCTGCTTTTCCTTAAGCTTTTTTCGATTAGCAGCGTCCAACTTCGCTTTGGTCTTTTTATCTTTGGTTTCAGCTTTTTTGACCGAAGCTGAATTCTTCTTTTTGTATTTAGAGTAGTCAACCAAATCAAGTGTTGATGTTCCTGAATCATCAGTAATAGACGTTGTGCCGCTATTAATTAGTACCCAGCCACTCAAAGTTGTACTTTCAATATGAAAGATATATCCAACCGTAAAATACGGCCTAAAAAGAGCTACAACTTGATAGTGTTGTAGCCCATCATCCGAATCGTCTTGAGGTTCCGGCTCCCCAAGCATTCCGGTATCATAGTTCAAATAGAAGTTCGATTTTTTGTTCTTGGAATAATCCGCAATCTCCAATCGACCATTAGGATAAGCTATCGGTGTCTTACACTGCGAAGCAATACTTTTAATGGCACTCATCGGTTTTGCTTTAGCCGTGTAGCCCTTGGTAAACTTCTTATCGTATACGAGTTTTAGCTTGTATATTTTTATCCCAGCCTCCTTGGCAATCTTTTTGATGATTGAAGAACCCTTGGTATTTTTTGCAAAAGATAAGGGTTTGTACTTAGTCTTTTTAGTTACCTTAGCTTTAGCAGTATGGTTAGCTTTTTGCTTAACATATTCTTGTCGTTTCTTTTTGGCAAAAGCATTTTTCTTGGTAATGATTGTATGCCCATAAGCTCGAAGCTGTTTGCTTGTAGCACCCGGATGGCTATCAATCCACTTACGGCGCTGTGCATTCATCTTGCTATTGTAAGCAGTGATTGTTTGGTCAAGCGTTTTTTGCGCAGAAATTGACCTTGAAGTAGTCGCCTTTTTCTTAACTTCAGGAAGTTTGTCATAATCACTGCCATCAACGATAGTGATTGTTGTGGTTTTTCCTGATGAATCGATTGTCGATGGCGTTGGTGTTGCCAATTTGCCTTCCGTGATGATGCCGACGTTATTTGATGAGCCATCTTCACCATACCAGCCGCCATAAACCCGAGCGTTAGAACCCTTCGTCAAATAATTAATATCTTCAGCCGGCAAGTTCATCATCGAAACTTGCGTCGTCTCCTTGCTACCGGATGCATAGGACGCTTCAATATCTATTGAGATGTTATCAGGTACTTTGGCGTAACTCTTGAGAGTTAATTTGCCTTTTTTGCCATCAATCTCAAGCCTTCGATAAAGCCTAACGAGTTTCATTGCTCATCCCTCCAATCTTCCGGGAGCGCATACTCATTATCATCATCAGAAGGCTCGTCCTCGATTAATGAACTTCCTGAGTCATCATCTAGAAGATCAGAATTGTCAGTGTCATTCTCATCAACATCAGCAGTACTTGGATCTTCAATCGATGGATCAAGATCATCAAAATATAGAAAGACTGATATCTGAAAATTATCAATGCTGACGGTGTTCTCCACGCCAGTTTCATCAAGGGGGATAATCGTCACGCTTGGCAGATTAGCATCATTGATGTTCCACAATGGCACCCCATAAACAAGCTTTTCTCCGGTAATCAGCGGATTATCGTCAGCATCGTATAGGTTGAAATAAAAGTTATCGTAGCGTTCACGATAGTCGAACTCAATGGTGAAGTTCTCGGTTCCAACCGGTAAAACCACATAATTGGGGAGATCACTTGTATCAATAATTAATTTATCTCGTAAACTCATAAGATCCCCCCTACTTGACCCTTATCTTGACGCCAACCGGTATTGATCGGTCAGCGTACTTATTCCATTTGCGTAGTTGAGCAACACTGACATTGTACTTTTGGGCGAATTTATAATACGTGTCACCCGGCTTAGTAGTTACCGTCCTCACGGCACTTTTGCTATTTTTCTGCTTATGACCACTACCAGATTTTTTGTTAGCCTTACCCTTATTTTTCGATGAATTGGCTTTCTTTTTGACATTTGAATCAGCCCAATCCACCTTCTGTAAAGTAATGGTTAGCGGAACTTGGTTAGTCAAATAGGTGTCGTGCGGCTTGTCAATTCCCGAGATGATCGCGTGTGGGAAAGACGTTTGCCCGATCAGTGATACTTCGGCTGTATTTTCAGCCCACTTTCTGATCCGTTCGAACTTTTTAACCAATGTTGGAACTGAACCATCTTCACCAATCAGAGCCCCGCCCACTGAAATGCTTTCGGTGCCCGCCTGAGTGACCGTGTTAATCGGTGTGTGCTTGATGACTGCCGTTTCATTAACGTTAACTGTTTCCGAAAAGTCTTCACTATCAGGCCAGAGAATCGCATAGCTTTCCTTGCTACCAGGATTCACAGGCGTTATCCACGTCACATCTTTGCCACCTGTTTCAGCCATCACTGCGGCGCCAATTGCTTTCTTCAGGATTGCCCGTTGTGTGGCTTTTTGAGCGGATAATGATTTGCTTTGGGCTTTTGAAAGCTTAGACTTGGCCGTAGCTTGTTTCTTTTTGAGCTTAGTTAAGGCACTATTTTGCTCTTTATAAACTTTCTTCAAGTTATCAAGTTGCTTTTTCAAAGATTGCTTTTTAGTCCTTGTTGCCTTGGCATATTGCTTAGTAACAATGGCTATCTTTTTCTTGGTGCTTGCAACCAACTTCTTTTGGTTTTTAACATCTTTAGTCGCATTTTTATAAATTCGCGTATCTTTGACAATCGTTTTACTAGTTGATTGATATTTTTGAAAATCAGACTTAGCAGAATTGAATGCCGTTTTAGCATCGGCTAAGGCTTTCTTTAAATTATTCAATGCTTTTAAACGCTCACTAACCGTTGAATCAGCCGTCAGTGTAGGAATTGAAAATAGATAGTTAATTGAGTTCGATCCATTATCATTATTATTAAACGTCACTAAAACAGCAGATCCAGTTGAATAGATTCCTTCTGGCTCATTATAGGAATACTTCATACCATAGCTACTCGTTAGATAGCTTTTGACAAATTCCTTAGTATTTGTGTCAGCATTAAAACATCCAACAGTCGCTGGATCACTATTTGAGTTATAGGCACCGCTTTGCCAAAAGATATATGGATAGCTTAACGATTGTGATTGCAACGTTTGCTGGCCGACACTAAATCCCATTGCTGACAGACTAACTGTCTTTTTAGGATTGCTTAAATTTCCCGGGTCACAAACGCAATAACCTTCCGCCGTAGTGTAGCCAACGAGGTTATTACTGGTATCATAATTAACTCGTAAAAGATCAGGTGAATTGTAGAGCGACGTTAATGAACTTGCGTCAATCGAAGCCCCAGGCTGATAAGCGAACTTACTTATTTGGTAACCATTATGCCTGACAGAAGCCCAGATATTCCCTGAGCCATCAATTCCGAACGAGGATCCGTGGCCCCCATTTTTAACCGTCATTTTAGAAACATACTTCATCGAACTATCCATCTGCTGATAGATTGTATCTTCCCCGGAACTATAGGAAATTAAATAGCCTCCACCATACGGGATGCAATACTGGGAACCGACATATGGCGACTTACCAACTATATATTGTGCCATGAGTTGATGAGCCGACTCATTTATATCGAGTCCGGCGCCATTAGCTTGATCGTCGAGGCTATCTAGATAGTCGGTATTTGCCTGATCATACGCTGCTTTGACATTATTTAAAACGGAAAGCGTTGAATTATAGGCATTTTTAGCTATATCTACCGTGGCTGCCATTAAATAACCCCTCCTTCTCTTTTAGCCATTAAGTTGCCAAAGATTGCCTGAACCTGTTCGTTGACCTGCTTGGAAATATCATTGGCAACTTTAGTTCCAGCATTTTTATCATTAGCGTTAACCGTGATATTCATGTTCAAATTGACTGTAACGTTATTACCTTTACCAGAATTAGGTTGATGCTTATCTGGCATGTTTTTGAGTGGATTATACTTTCGCAGGTTTTCTAGAAGCGCCCGATGCATCTTCTTCTGGGATTCATTGCTGAACACCGAATTAGATACTTTACTCCGAGCATCAATCGCCGAGGCAATTAAACCATCTGCTGTCTTACGCTTAGGATTAATGGCAACCTCTGGTTCACCTTTCTTTTCGCCAAAGATAGCAGGAACACTAGACCAGCCACCATTTCTATGACCCTTTAGCACTTTATAAATGCCGCGGGCGTTACTGGTTCGCTTCCCACCAGAATTATCTTCGTTACCGCCAGATTCCCAAGTAGAGAAGAAATAGTTAGCCGCAGCTGTTGGGCTACTCATTCTTAGAGCTTTTTTAAGCATCCCAGATGCTCCTGGCTCATGTAATGCGTAATCTAATTGTCCGCCAGCATTGTTCCAGCGCATTCCATGTCTTTTCAAATAAGCACGCATTTTAGATTCTCTTCGAGAACCGCCAACGTTAGTCCATTGTCCAAGTCCTGACCCATGGTCACCACTGTTAATGGCAGAAGGGCTTAAAAGTGATTCTTGTTCCCAATTGCCTAAAACTCCGGCAATACCGGCTAATGTGGCAGCAGGATAAGCTTTTTTAATTGCCGCAGCCATTTTTTTAGCACGACTGGCAATATCTCCGCTAAGAGCAAGTGAGCCGATTGAACCGGCACTTCTTTTAAGGTGCTTACCAACCCATTTAAGTTGTGGTGCAATTTCTTTCGCAACTAGCTTTGATAATGCACTACTATGCTTAGTGTCAGCCTTCTTATTACCATTTGAATGGCCGTGCATCTTAGTAACATCAAACCAACCATTATGCGAATAACCTCCATGCTTCCAAAGTGAACCTTTAGAAACACCAACATGGACATGCATTTCGTGACCAGCTAGGTGCCCCAAAGTAGCGATTGCTTGGCCAGTCTTTATTTGGTCGCCGGTGTGAACTTTGATATTTTTGTTAGTTCCAAACTCTTGGTAGATTTCTTGATAGCCGTCATCGCTTTTGACTGTGATAATGCTACCTAAATCTTTGTAATCATTCCATGGATTACTTGTCCCAGTTCGCGTAACTGTTCCACCATGAACGGCACGAATAGCCGACCCTGCTGGCCCTGAAAAATCAACACCATCATGGATTCCTTTACCACGGCGAGCATTAAAACCATTTGATTCAGGTAGCCCCGGTGTATGTCTCCAGTTGCCACCGGCACCGCTTCCACCACCATTGCCTCGGGCATTGTCCATCTGTCGCCATACTTCGGCCGACCAAGGATTACCATATTTGGTGGTAGATCGCTTGCTCAGCCCTTTAATAGCATTCCCAAGGACTGTATTAGACTTGGAAATATTTGATGAAAATTCATTTGCGAAAGCTCTGTTCGGATGGGCGTTATTTTTACTAATAATTTTGTCTAGTTCAGCGTGTGAGACACCTGAACCTTTAGCAAAGTGCTGAATGCCCATTGAACGTCCCAATTCTTGGGTTTGTGATCCGTTAAGAACTCGGTCACGTTTTTTTAGGGGGATCATCCTATCATTTCCGTGCGGAATTAATAGGGAATTATTACGAATAATAGATTCTTGACGTGGACCAGACTTAGCATCATTCACGATCGCCAACTGATCATTAGAAAGCTCTCCGTTTGAACCCTTAGCGTAGTGAATGGCATTGATAACGGAACTATTACCACCAAATTGGCCTAATACCTTATCAATCCCTTTAATACCACCATTTAACTGGTGAACAGTATTGGACATTGCTGAATGCGCGTAGTTATCCATCTTACCAAGTGCATGACCAAATCCGGTTGCAGTAGCTTTACCAGATGAGATAACTCCCGACCGCATTTGGTTAACTTGCTTCTGCACGCCTTTTTGCATGCTATCATAGGTCGAAATAGCTTGGTTCTTTGATTGATTGGTGTAATGCTTCGTATCGCTATTGATGTTTCGCCACTTAGAAGTATTGCCCTTATCAAATTGTACAAGTTGCTTGTAGGAACCCTTTTGCAATTGATCATAATCTGTAACAGTTTTCTTTTGCGTACTGTTCGTGATCTTTGAAGTTGCCTTATGGATATTAGACCATTTAGATTTACTACGCTTACTAAATTTGTCTAACTGCTTACTTGATCCATTTGATAAATCTTTGTAATCTTTTACAGTCTTCTTGCTTAACTTTTCTACGGATTTCAAAGAATTACTTGAACCAAGCTTAGTATTCCCAGCAGCATATCCCGGCAATACGTTTCCATATGAACCGCTGAGGACCTTTTTAGTATCTCGGTGGTTAAGAATTCGCTCACCGTGCTTAACATGCGTGATTTCAGGACCATTAGCACCCAACAAACGCGCTTTACGACCGTTTACTGTATATGCTAGTTCTGCGCCACCTTCGCCAACGAGGGCAGCATGTGAGTGCATTTCTGCGCCACTAGTTCCTAGAGCATGAGAAGCAACACTTTTTGATTTCCTGTGCCTATGCTTCTTACTCTTTTTTCCACCGGTAAGGTCACTAATCAATCCCTTGATGCCACCAACAGCATCTCCAATAACTTTTCCAATTGTTCCAAACACATCTTTAGCAAGTCCACCAATTGTATCTATTCCAGATTTAAATACGTCAAAGAATCCGCCAAACACACTCTTAGCATCTTTCCAAGCCTTTGACCAACGACCATGTACAAGATCGTTGATACCACTAAATGTGCCTCCAATTATCTTAGCGGTTCCTTTAACAACTCCAGCAATTCCTTTAAGAACTGTTCCAACAGCTTTAAATGCTCCTCCAATCAGGTGTCCAAACATCCTAATCGATGTTCCAAGCGTTCTTACAAACGTTGTTCTCCATAACTTTTGTAATGGTTTTGTACGCTTGTTGATTGAAGAAAAAGCTTTTGTAACAATGGGAGCCACCTTTTTAAAATTACGAGAAATAGATTTCCACGCACTTGCAAATGGTTTTTTTAGCCCTTTGGTGGTTGAAGACCATGATTTTGATATACCTTTACCAGCTGATTTAAATGCTTTTGTGACAGGTTGGATTGCCTTGCCAATCTTATGCCCCATTTTAGTTTTGCTAAATTTATGAACAGCCTTGCCAGCCCATCCGCCGACGATATTACCGATTGAAGCACCAACAGCTGCTCCAGCGGGCCCTCCAAAGTAAAAGCCAATTCCACCGCCAACGGCAGTTCCTACACCTTTACCAATATCTTTATACCTTTTCTTTTTATTTTTTGACTTAATACCTTTGTAGATATTGTAACCGGCATCTGCAGCAACACCAATTCCAACACCAGCACTAATGGTTTTGCCAAGTTTTGTTCCCATTGATCTAGCAGCAACTTTACCCTTTAAAATTCCTTTAAGCCCTAGCTTTTTAGAACCTTTACCAGTCCCTAGACCAATTGAATTGGCTAGCTTTCCTAGCCCCCTTGGACTTTTAGAAGCTTTTTCTCCAATCGATCCAAATAGGCTTCCACCGTTTAAGAAATTGAACCCGTGTCTTAGCAGCCTTGAAGTTGTATAAGCACTAGCCAATATTCCTGCAAAAGCAGTTGTAAATCCGACTAGCTTTTTAATTGGTGACGGCGTTTTGATTAATACACCCAGCAACTTGTTAGATAAATGCAAAGCTTTAGTGAATGCCGGCAGAACAGTTTTGGCAAAGCCCATGCCCATAATGTTCAGATACTGTTTAAACTGCTTAATTTGGTTTTTCCAAGATTTCATGTTCTTTTTAGCAAGGCGTTCTTCATATCCCTTACCGCCATACATATTTTGAGCATTGCCAACTCGTCTAGTTAATCCACGCAGGTTGTTAGTTGCATGACTGCCTCTTTTACCGACTAGTTCCATTAAATCCAAGCCGGCTTGTTGACCTGTTCTGCCAAAGAATCTACGAGCAAAGTCATCTTTTTTAGAAGATGTTAGATGCCTAGTTTGATGGTTAATGTAATCAAGCAAGTCAGGTAACGATTTAAGCTGTCCATTTTTATGGTAGAAACCACTTTGCTTAATATGGTATTTCTTCATAATTGGCTCTTGCTGGGACATTTGACTAAGGTCAGGAGAAGCAAAAGAATTAATAACCTTAGCCAATCCAGTACCAGCAAGGGTTCCATTAAGTCCACGGTTAGACATAATACCAATTGCAGCAGTTGTACTAGCTAAACTTTCGCGTGCACTATGGGCAACTTGAGAAGCAAACTTCAATGCTTCACCCATTCCACTAAAGTTAGTAGCTGATAAGTCAGAAGCATATGCCATTTGGTTAGTAACCAACTTGGTATAATCTTTCATCCGTTTAACAGAATTACCAGCACGATTTTTATAACCAAAGGATTCCATCGCAGGTGCTGCATTGTGAACAACGGATAAATAAGGGTCTCCAGAAGCTCTAGCAGCTTGTAAGAAGTATTCATGGGCACCCAACTCTTGCTTACCATTGTAGCCACGACGAATAAGATCTTCGCCACCTTTAGCCATGTTAACAGGAGATACACCATACTTTAAAGCGAAACCGTTATTTTCCTTTTGCATCGCCTTGGTTTCAGCAGTAGCAGCTTTTGAAGATTCACCACCAGTACGAATAAGGTTTTTAATGGTAACATATCTGTTTTGTAGGTTAGTTGCTTCGTCAGCAGACTTTTTAAATGCTGCAGCAACCGGAATCATTGCCATAGCCACCATGGTTCCCATGTCAGACAATCGGCTGCCGGCATCGTACAGGTTTCTAAACGACTTTGTCGTTTTGCGACCACTTCTGCTTAGATTATCAAATGAGGTCTTACCTTTGGTGCCGAATCGTTGCACACGAGTGCTAGTGCTATCAACATCATTTTTAGTTTGTTTAAGGTTGGTTCTAAGCCTAAAGGTTTTTTCTTTAGGTAACCGATTGATTGAGTTTCTTGATTCTTTTGAAATGTCAGAAAAACCCCTGCTAATTTGCTTCGCGTATTCACGTGAGCTATTAGCAAGGGTTTTATAATGTTGATTAATTTTATCGGCGTCCATACTCAATCTATCCGACAATTTACTTGATTTAGAGATTAAGCTGTCGTACCTATTTGAAAACTTATCTAATCCTTGAATCGACATTCGATTTCCTAAGTGAGACATTTGATTATTGGCCTCACGACTGGTTCTAATTAATCGATTCATTTTCTCGTTGGCACGGTCGATTTCATCAACATTTTCTGACACAACTCGGAATCCAACTTTGGCACTTCTTGCGTACCCCATGTTAGAATCCTCCTCGCATTTGTGACTGTACTTCCATGCGCTTGGAAATCGCCCAATTGAAGACAGACAGTTCATCAGCATTCATATACTTAATTGGCCGAGGCAGTCCGCTTTCTAACCCATTATAGATATAAGCAGTCCAGCCAATTGATTGAGACGTTGATTTATTAATTAATGCCTCAAGATCCGTTTTACGAATAAAGTGATTAGTTAAGTTCTTGCACAAGAAACCGGTCAGCTTCTGAGCAAACCTTCATAACGCCAGAATGGTTTTCCCAGAATTTCCAACTCATTTTTTCCGGTTTTCCGCCAACAGTGGGCGTACCAATAAGCGGATTAAGTCCAAGATCATCATTACCGTTAATAAAGGCATCCCAGTAGGCATGACGACTAACATCTGCCAAATCAGTAAACTTAACGGCATTTTCTACGCCTGGAAAATTGAAGGGATATTTAATGTTTTGCTTGGTCTTTTTGTCCCAAAGGGTTACAGAGCCAACAATCATGCTATTTCGTTCAGTTCTAACCAATTTTGGTTCCTTAACAGGTGTCTCGGTAGCCTTTTTAGTTGTTGACTTAGTTTTAACTTCTTCTGTCATTTCAAACATTCTCCTTTATTTATCAATTGAATATAAATTTGTTTTATGCAGTAATCGGGTCAACTTGCAATACAGAAGCCTTAAAGACTACAGAAACACTTGGATAATCAGCGTTCAAAGTCGTATCAACAGGACGGGTAATTCGGGCACTATCTGTATGGAAGTGAGCAAAGTTCGATGTTACTGATACAGGGACGCCAGTCAAATTGTTGGCCAAGTCAATGAGATGAGCATAATTGGCAGCATTAGGATCAACACTAAACGTAAACGTACCAGAATGATCATGGTTAATGGCTGATTTACCATTACCATTATTATCAACCGAATCAGTAACGTTATCGTTGTTCCAAGCAACAGCGACTTTATCGCCAGTGCCAAAGTCAGTAAATGGGAGGCCATCAATTTGAACTGACACTTCCCAAGGGTCAAATGTATGTTGAGTAAGTTTCATTTTCTACGTCCTCCTATAAATCGATTTCGCCAGAGATATACGCATCGTCAATCGCATCGGCTGGATGGTACTTCCAGGACAACCCGCGGTAAATCCGTTGAGAAACATCCACGTCCTTCATGTCCTCACGAGGTAACGCGGTGACATCGTAGTTCGGCTTGCCATTTGCTTTTTCACCAACGCCACCATTCCGATAGAGTTGATCAAAGACGCTCTCAACGCCCGACTTAAGCAAGTTAATACCGGTGTTATCATAAGAAATTTTAGGATTTTTAACCATGATTTCAGTAAGCTTCTTGTTGCTATGCTTGATAATAAAATCACGTCCAAGAAGCATATCGATATAGTCGCCACTTAACGTCTTGCCATCACGCACAATTGGCATTCCTTGAGCATAGTAATAGGTGTTGATGTTGCCTTCTGCATAAGGGGTTAATTGATCTTGTTGGAATGACAGTTGATCTTGTGGTAAGACACTTTCATCCAATCCCGATGTATTAGCGACATCGAAACTGCCAACAGGTAAAGAGCCAACGGCTCCAATCGTTCCAGATGAAAGAACATTAGCATGTGTATCGTCGGTATGGGCTTTAAAAGCAATTGTATTAACATTTGATGCGTAGGCAGCCGTATCGGAAATATTATCCACATCCACGGCTAAGATACCGGTGTTCTGCGCCTCAATATAATTTGAAAGCGCCGGAATTTTACTTTTATCGATTCCTACTGGAATCAAATACTCATCCCCGGAGTTATAGAATTTCTTAACTGCGGAAATTAAATTAGTTGAATCAGCCATAATATTTTTCCTCCTAAAAAGGAGTTTTACGATTACTCGCAAAACTCCTCATGTTAGATATTCTTTATTTAATTCACTACTTTTTTGCTGCTGAAGAAGCAGGTGTTGCTGCGCTTGATGCTGAAGAAGCACTTGAACTAGCACTCGATGTCGGGGCTGCTATAACAGCACTTGAAGTCGTAACCTTGCCTAAGTCTGTCCCGGACTTCGTTGGATTTTCACCAGCATACGTCACGACAAAATCATAATCAGTTGCTGGCTTTAGGTTTTTAAAAGTTACACCACCCGTTTCGCCGTCAACTAACTTTTTACTTAAATCATTTTTCGAGTAACCATCAAACTTTTGATCAGCCATTATTCATTAGCCTTCTTTCATTTCAAATTATAATGAACTGAATTGGTAGTAATGGTGGGACCACCATTTGCCTGCGGTAAATTATTTACCCGCTACAGTGACATCACTGGTTGCTGTAAACCCACCATCCTCAGTTGTGGCCGTAATCTGAGTATGGCCGGCTTTAACATATGAAACCTTGCCAGATTTATCAACCGTCGCAATGTCTGCATCTTTAGATAAAAATGATACATTGGCATCAGTGGCATTGGCAGGTGTAACTTTGGCTGTTAATTGATCATTACCACCAACAGTTCCTGAAAGGGATGTTTTATCAAGGGAGACGCCGGTTACTGGGACAGTGTTGGCGATAACCGTCACTTTAGTAGTGGCGGTAATATCATCATTAACCCCAGTCTTAAAGGTAATAGTAGCGTGACCAGCAGACTTATAAGCAATTGTGAAACTGCCATCTCCATTTGGTGAAACGGTCGCTACATCGGTATCACCTGACGTTGCCGTTACATTCTTTTCAGTGGCAGTTGATGGCAAAACAGTCGTTGTAACTTTACCAGTTTGACCGGCGACGCCTGAGATTGAGGCTTGATCAACCGTTAAACTAGTTGGCGATACATATTTATTTTGGGCAACTGCTCTCACTACCAGAATTGCTTCCGGTGGGTTGGAGCCACCAAAAGCTGCCTGAGCATGCTTATAAACTAATGAGTCGGGATCAAAATCATCACCGACTTCTTGAAGGTCGTTGTACTGAGTTTGCGTGGCTTCAGTTGCATCAGGATCTTCAATCAAATACTTCGGGATCTGGTCGCCCAAATCCTTAACTTTTCGAACGGTTTTAACCGAAGTATGAACTGGACCAAGCGGTTCATTTGTAATTGGCATAGTGTTTCCTCCTAATTTCTTGTAATTTTTTCATTGTTACTATCGATGGCTTCAATAGTTGGCTGATCTGATTCAAAGTTGCGTTCAACTCTAATTACCAAATCAAATCCATATTGCTGAATGGAATTGTTAATCCCAATAAAGCTGTTGTCTTGTGGATCTTCTACATCAACAATGATGATTCCCTTTTGTTTCACCTGATAGTGGACTTCTGGGTCTCTCAAATTAGCTTGTAGGTTATCCATGAGGTCTAATCCACGTGATTCATTAGCCGTATGAATGACAATAGACAGATGAGTGTCTACTGGTTCATGCATGGGATACATGTGCTGTACAGGCATCACGATACTCCCACGAGGATGCACAGTAATGAAGGGAAGTGATGGCTTATTTCCAATGGAGTAATCTTCAACAACGTGTTTTTCATCGAGGTTAGTTAAAGAACGGATCTCCTGAATCATTATTGCCAGTATTTCCTGCCAATTGATTGTTCGCTTCATTATCGCTTTGCACCTCCTGACTGTTCGACCTTAGATAATAGACGCATGCATCCGAAATACCATAATATGGGTCTTGACCAACGACTTGAAGATATTCCCACTGAGTATCATCATCACCATTTTTAATGGCAACGACGGTTCCCAAAGGAACATTTAGATGCATTGAATACCATTCGTGACTATAATTGACACTTTTGCCATCACCAGTAAGGATTATTTGGTTGGCATCGGCATTAGGACTAACTGGGGTTATTGGTTCACTATCGTCAATATATGGTTGCTGACGAAAATCAGTTCTTAAGAAATCTCCCGTTAATGTTGCTCCACCGTCAGTATATGAGGTATTTTGATATATTCTAATCGGAATACCATAACGTTTGATCAAACTCTTTTTACTGAATTTCATATTTCTATCACCTTCACACCAATTGACTTGTGGAGTGCGCCTGTATCCACTAGAGGATCGTCTTTTCCCTTATTTTCAATAGTTAAAGCAGCATTGTGGGGACTAGTTTTAAGAACTATTTCATCTTTAATGCGCTGCTCTATCAGTAATCCTACAGCTTCATATAGTTCTCGTGCTGTCATATCACCACTCATGATGCCAGCTAATCCGTCCTCGACACATGAAACAATTTTGTGCATCCCTAGATCAACTCCATCACGTAAAAATGAGCGTTCTGGTATTTTGACGTGCTTAAGCTTGTAAAATGTACCATCCCTCATTGGCACAATTAAATATGGACCATTCTTGGGATATATTTCTGCGCCAAATTCATTAACGGTGGCGATCATTTGTAGGAATGCTAGAGATTTATTACCAACCGGCACCATGACCCCAACTTCCACTCGGTATCGATTGAGGGATCGCAGTTCCTCTTTAATCTTGGGGAAATTATTGTCGTCAGAAAATAGCTCAGCCAAGTTTAATTCGCCACCTTGAATATCCATATCGGCTCAGTAGGTCATTTAGCAACTCTTCCCAGTGATTAGTCGCATTACCATTATATTGGGTGTGTAAGTCTTTAAAATTATCCACCAGGATACCTTTGCCAAGGTCAGAATTGATCCAAATCAGTGATAGAATCTTCATTTCCATGGCTTGGTTCCAAACAAACTGATCAGTAGGAATGTTTAGTGGCTTAAGCAGGCCATAAGTAATTTCAAGTAAATCATTTAATGCATCATCGCTTACATCAACATCTGACAGCCTTTTAACACTGGCAATGACCTCACTTTGGTCAAATGGATAGTCCATATGATCACCTTCTACTTGGATCCTTTAAAAATAATGATATCTTTGCCGGGAACAAGATCAGACTGCGGATAGATCCGATTCAAGTTGGCTAATTTACGAGTTGTCGTATTGTTGGCGGTTGCGACTGCCCACAGCTCATCGCCCGGCTGCACGGTATAGTAAACATCGCCGTTTTTTGAAAAGTTTTTTGATGTATCAATTTGATCAGGGAACATATCATTTCCTCCTTACTTCAAATCGTAATGTACTGAATTGCTTGTCACAGTTGGATTACCTTTTGCCTGCGGCGAATCATTTACTCGCTAAAACATCAAGAATAAACACTTGCTTAGCAACGGTAATCGTCGGTACGAACTTCTCATCAACAATTGTCTTGACCGTCACTGGATCATCACTGGCTTTGGTTAACAAGGAAACCCCTGTGTCGAATAGAGCAACGCTTCCCATTCCAGCAGTACCAGATAAATTTTCTTCAGGCGTTTCAACAAAATTCATCTGGCCAACCGGTGCGTTGGCACTTCCTGGAAGAAAAATAATTTTACCATCAGGAATGAACTTCTCGAACTTGCCATTATTATTCCATCCCTTGTCATAAACAACTACTGACATCCCCAGGACTGCTGAGAACCATTGAACAACCATTGGCTGAGTAAGAATATTACCTTGTGGTGATACAGAACCCGTAAAAATAGTATTATGGAGTGCCTCGTTATGCATCAGTGTGTACATCGTTGTCGAGTTCATCAGCGCGCGATTTAAAGCCGTTCCTGACTTCTGTGCCGCGGTATCCTTCACAGACTGAACATCATCGTAAGGATTAGATGCAGCATCAGTCCACGGCTTGGTTGCTTTAGCGCTCTGGTATGATTCATATCCGTAATCTGCCACTAGGTTCCCAATAGTTAATTTACCGTTCAAGAGTGCCTGAATTGCGTAATATTCGCGTGTAAAGCGAGCTCGAATAAGCAAATTAGCTTGATCATCATACAGCTTCTTGGTAATGGTCAAAATAAGGTTCTGATCGTTAGAACCTAACGCGTTGTTTAAATCTTTGAAATCAGTTTCGTTAAGATTTAATGAGTTCTTAAATTTGTAAGTCGGCAGTGTGCCCGTGGAAAGTGAACCACGTTCAACTGGCAAAGCTACTGAATCTTCTTTGGTATAATCTAACGGTGCTGGATAAATATCCTGACCATTAAGCAGCTTAACATTGTCAGCTTTTTGCTTAGTTGGTGTAAATAGAGCTTCCATGAGATAGGGAGCTGTATATTCTGGATTACTGTTCCAGTATCCCTGCAAATAGTTTGCTTGAAGTAAATCAAATGGTGTTGGCACGATATCACATCTCCTTATCGATTAATTAATTTAATACCTGGTGTTTTACCAGCAACTGCCTGCAAATCAGTCACAACCGTACTATCAAGCCGATTTTGGCGCAGATAAACATTATCAAACCAAATCGTTACGTCAGCATCGCCAGCCGTAACATCAGTATCAGCAGCGATTACGCCAGCAAATACTTGACCACCCCCACCAGTAAACTTAGAAAGTTTAGTCGTGCCTTTGGATTGATCGGCACTCAGCCAGTCAACTGTCGCACCGACTGGAGTACCTTGTAGGATAACCTTTTTGCCACTAGGATTAGCGCTAACGGTTGAACTATCAATTGTCCCCGGTAAACCAACAGTTAAGTCGGGTCTTACTCGAGGATCAGAATTAGCAAAATATTGTTGTACCATCCTGTTTCACCTCATTTATTATTTTTGATCAAAAAACTTACCCTTAAATCGGTTAGGGTCTCCAAGGGTATTTTTGGCAACAATCTCACCAAAGCTCGGAGCTTCAGTAGTTTGTTGCTGATTACTTTGTGGAATGTTGTGATTCTTAAACATGTCCTGCTTCGTCTTTTTAACGACGCGATTAAGTAAATCCTTGAAGTTGTTAACATTGTGCATAGTCGTGTCTGGATCGTCACTAACCAGTGTGTCAACATCTTCGTTGGTAAATTGGTAACCGGTATCTTTAAGCTGATTGAGTACCTCACTGCGCATATCTGATCGATTCTTCTCAGCCTTGAGCTCTTCATTCTCTTTAAGAATTTCATTAATTTTCTCTTGCTGTTTTTCATCGTCAGTCATTTGGGCGTACTTTTCGGCACTACTCTTGCCGACCTTTTTTCCTTCTTCAATGCCTTTTTTATGAGCACGGAACTCACGATCTTTCAACATTTTGTCAACTTCCGCTTGGGTAAAAGTCTTGTCATTGCTACTGTTATCGCCATTATTATCATCAGTGTTGTCTTTTGACGATGTGTCATCATTATCAGCTTGATCACTATTACCATTAGTATTTTGATTGTTTTGATTCTGATTGGCATTATTGGTGACAGTGTCGACAAGACTCTTAATAAAGTCTTGAGATGGTTGGCCGTTTTGATTACCAGAGTTTGTTGCGGTATTGTTGTTTGCATTCTGGCCACCTTCGCCACTTTCTCCACCTTGTGCACCAGGTTGGGATTGGCTACCTTCTTGGCCGGCGTCAGCAAAATACTGCAAATTCATGTTTAATTTATCTGATTCCATGTGTTGCCTCCGTTTATAGCCTGTCGGCTGTTAATTCCTTGCGCAGTTTAATGTCTTAAGCATGTTTGGGACAAAATAAAAAGCAATGAATTTTTTACTCATTGCTCATCATTACTTGTTTGATTTTTATTTGAATGGTCAGCTGCTGCTATGGCGCCAGCAACGCCTAATAATGGAACTAACGAAACGTGTGCTATTTTGGTGCAACGACAGTTAGGGTGGGAGTCATCAGGGATGCTTGGAGAGTTTGCATCATTAACGGCATAGGGCCCATCTTCAGCAATTGCTTCACATTTATCACACGCTCCTGGTTGAGTTACCCAATCGAAGTAAGCAATTCCTTGCGACCTAAATACCTGCGTTGTCGCTCTGTCTAAAACGCGCGCTCGTTCGGTAACAATCATGCGTCTGATATAAGCATCATTAGTTTCAAATAAGCCAGTTATCGTCTGTGGTTTAGCCGTACGAATACTCGGAAATAACTGGTTGACATCTACTTGTTTTAATCCAGCTCGCAATGATTTGGCCACTAATGATTGGACGTTGTTAACGAGGTTATCGTTGTAGAGCCAGATATTGTCGCTCCATTGATTGCCATTAATTGTTGTACTGATGATCTTTTCGGAATTGCGTAAGATTTCTCGCTTAGTAATGTTGGCTTCTTTCACGACATCCGCCCCAGCCTTTTTAGCTAAACGATCGTTATTGAATTGACGACTAACGTCCCGTTTAAAATCACTGTTTAACGTTCGACCAAGTGATTTAATCGTAGCGATGGTAGCACCGGCAATGCTGAACCCAATTAAAGAATTCAAAGTATGATACCGATCAATTGGTGCATTCCTGCTATATTCTTTAAATCGGTTTTGAGATTGGGAATCATCATCCTTAAGCGTCGCCCTTTGAAAATGAAGCAGACGACGCCTGTCAGCATCGGAGTCACGCTTTAACAGCTCAACGTATTTTAATAGACCTGCTACTCCGTATTCAGCAATGAAGAAATTAAGATGATCCTCAATTTCTTGTAATGCCACTTGATAGGCATCATGAACTCGACCATATAATTCTTCATCACTCTTAAGTAACTTGGCAATGTACTTCTTCTCTTGAGCTTCACTAATAGGCTTCATTAATCATCACCTTTAGTCTGTGAAGTATCATTCTGGCTGTTATTACTATCAGCATATGGGTCAGGCGTGCGTGCCTTCGCTTCTTGTGCCAGTTTATCTTGTTCAGCGGCAATTTTCTGCATTTCTTTTTTAGCATCGGGAACATTTGAAAGAGAAGCAATCGCTGTTTCTTGAGAAGTGGTTGATTGTAACTCATTTGCTGTCTGTGCTTCAGCTAACAAGTTGTGCGGGATTGTAAAGTTAAAGGTGTACTCTAAGTTATCAACGTCATCAACATTAATCCCCTGTGCCTGTAAAGCGCACGCCCATATTTGAGTCAGTGCCTTTTTCATCTTGGTTTCTTTGTTCAGCGCTTTGATTTTCATGGAGTGAATTTTAAAATCAAGTGCTTGTGCGGCTGAGGTACTAAAATCAATATTGTCAAGATTAGGAATCTGAGCAACTTGATAGATAAAGTCCGTATCGTGTTGAATCTGATTCTCCTGTAGTTGGTCACCAGATGGCTTCTCCATAAATTCCGCATCCGGCGTTGGCAACGCCTTTGACTCATCGGTATCGGCCCAGGCTTTATCAAGATAAAGATTCAGAATCCGGGAGCTTTTAATTTCTTTAAGTTGCTCATCAGAAAGTTCAGAATTAATCACTTTCAAGATGCTAGCCGCAAACGAATCAGAGTTATTAGATTTAGCACTAACAGCACTATCTAAGTCATCGACCAAACTAACAATATCGTCGAAAACCCCAATTCGCTCTTCATTGTCCATGATTTCGGCAATTGGCAGTTGACTGAAGGGATGCCCCAAATTATCGTCAACGCCAGTGTCTGGATCGGGATTTTCATCAAATACTAAGGACGCATCGCTGGTAGCAGAGTTACTAAACGGCACCGTATCATCAATTTCAATTAGCTGTCCATGTAACGATTCGTTGCCCTTGCTATCCGGATAGTAACTGTAGGTTACCCCAAATAAGGGTTTATTTTGAATCGTATTGTCATAGACAATAAACGTATTTAAGGGATCTAGAAAAGTGATATGGGGATAGGCTTTCGCATCAGTATAGAGATACAAATAAGCGCGTCCATAAACGCTTGACCATTTGGACGCTTCTGTAAAGACATCATCCAAGACTTGATGCTTAGTCATTGCCGTGATCAGATCGTTAACTTTGTTGCTCTCCGCGGTTTCTTCATCAGATGGATCCTGATAAGCAATATCAATTGGCGTACCGATAAAATACCCGTTGAACGAGTCAACGAGTTTTTTAGGCATATTCACTATGCGCCGATTATCGGGATCTCCATGAGGCGTTGGTTTACGATTAAGA
Organism: Lentilactobacillus dabitei; assembly: GCF_019061365.1. GTDB lineage: Bacteria > Bacillota > Bacilli > Lactobacillales > Lactobacillaceae > Lentilactobacillus > Lentilactobacillus dabitei. The sequence goes on along the minus strand of NZ_JAHPPD010000035.1, from coordinate 4,542 downwards.
ATGTTGATATGTCGGCCTTTGTAATATTGGCGCTTCATAACGTAGGTTGGCATCAGCTTTGTTCGATGCAAATTAATCATGTTAAATAAATCATTGGGATTGTCTTTAATTTTTTGACTAGCGGAATAATGAAAAACATCGTTATCGTCTAGATAAGCACTACCAGACAAATTAACGGTGTTATCATTTGTCCATCCCATTTTCGAGGCATCCCGCCCGGAAATAAACGTATCTTGAATATTTGGGTATTCTTTTTGCAAAATTTCACTAATTTTCATTCATTAAATACCTCGCTTAAACAATTTAACTTTGGCATTACGTTGTGGAGCAACCTTTAGCCCCAACATTTTTGCATTATCAATGGCAAAATACTTAAACGCATCAACAGTATGGTCGTTTTCCTTGACCACTTTAGGATTGTCACTTTGAACGGTCTTTTCGTCCCACTGATATTGCTCATGCTGCTTAACAAATATCTGATTCTCAGGCGTATCCAAGTAGTACACACGCCCCTGGGCCAAGAGTGACGACACATAATCAATCATTGTTGCTTCATCACTCTTAGCAACCCCATGCCAAACTTCGTTATATTCTTTAACGAACTCGTTTCGAAGTGCTCCTTCGGCCGAATCAATTGTCCGTTTACCAATTGGCACTTGGTAGTCCATCGAATCTTCGAAGCTCTTAATTTCAGGAACCATGTCACTAGGAGCTTTTTTACGAGATTGATGTTCAGGGCTGTAATAGTACGTGTGCAGCAAAATAACCTTACCTTCGGCGGTAACACCAATTGCCAAGCAAGTAGTTGCTGAGTTAATGTGACCAGCATCGATTGAGAAGTAAAGATTAACTAATGGGTCGTCATCAAATAATTTAGTTAAGGGATGAAACAGCTCCATATTGTAGACGTTAGTTCCCAGCCCAATGATTTTCCCAAGGTAAAGCCATTTATAATACTCTAAGTCGTTCTTCTTGTAGGTATCAATTAGAGCCAATTGCTGTGGTTGAGTGATACCCAGTTCATCGTCTAAGTATGTGGAGGTGTCCACAAAGCATTGTGGGTTCTGTTCCTGGGTAGCAATCCATTCATTAATCCAGTCATAGGGATTACGTGGCGGATTGTAACTGTAAAACACCTTCACCTGGTCAACCCAGGGCGATTTCTGTCGGATAAAGGTTGGGTTAGTTTGATCAAATACTTCTGCATTTTTAAAGTTGGCCGCCTCTTCATACCACAGCGCAATAACATTCTGAATTGTGTTGGATTTCAGCTTTTCTGGCTTGTCACCACCATAAAAATAAAACGCGCTTCCCGATGAAATATGGGTAATGCGCATAGGTGAAACTGAATATCTAAATTCATCTGTCATGTGTAACATATCAATTGCCCAACAAATCTGACCATATACAGAGTCACGCAAGTTAACCGTGTTTTCCCGAATACAGACAACATTCACTTTATGGCCTAGCTGAGCCTGCTTCTTTAGCATAGTCAAGAGTTTTAAACTAATAGTCGATGATTTAAAAGAGCCACGGCCGCCCTTAGCAATCACATAAGGGCGCGTGGTAGTCCACATTTTCTTGAAATGCGGATTAATAACCTGAGATATTTTAATCACTCGTTTAGTTTTAACCGCCATTGTCAGTATCCTCCAAATCATCAACTACTAGCGTACTATCATCATGCTGATTAACCTTTTGAATTTCTTTAGCTTTCGTTTCAGCAATTTCTGCATCGGCAACAGCCCGTCGAACTTGTGCTTTGAGTAAATCATCGCTATCCGGATAACGCTTTAGGATTTCCTTAGCTGCGGCAATCCGCGTCTTTAAATCTGCTTCTTTTTCAATGGTGTCTATATCGAATTGTGTGGACACCACAACCGTTTCTTTTTCTTCCCCTCTAGCTATCCGAGTAAGTAATTGTAATGCCTCTTGGGCGTCCATAATCCTATGTGACTCAATCTCAGCCATTCGCTGATCAATAAAAGATTTCAGGTCAGGTTTAGTCAGGTTTTCCTGTCCAATTGACTTGGCAGTTCGTCTACTGTAGCCAGCGTTAATAGCAGCCTGAGTAGCATTACCAAGTTTGATGTATTCATCTACAAATTTACGCTGTTTGGGCGTTAACTTTCGTGTCATTACATATCACCACACCTCCTATATTCTATGTATTAAAAGTCAACACAATTATTCACCACGGTATGGCGGTGTGATATTGCTACCAAAGGTCTCTGTTAGCGCGAAGAAGTATCGATAATCTTCATTGACATTGTCATATTGACTAATTGTATCTAGTGACTTGGCCATAATCTCAGCAGCCTGCTGAATTCCTTTGTCAATCGTGCCGTTATCTAGCTTCTTTTGAACAGCGCTTGTGTCCAGTACGGCATCTCTCAATGCCTTATTTATCTCCGTACTAAATTCGTCTTGAATCATGCTGACGATTGCCGATTTATTAAACCTTTGATCACCTGAATTGAACATTTTTGTCATTTTAATTCCTCCCAGTTGAACCGAAACCGTCACTACCACGGTCACTGTCATTTAGTTTGTCGCATTCAATAGATTGTACTGAGACATCACGCCGAATAACCAACTGGCAAACCTTATCGCCTTTGTTAATTTGATTAGGCCGATTAGATAAGTTAACGAAAATCGCCATGATTTCACCACGATAGCCAGGGTCAACCGTTCCGAGAATGCACTTTAATGGTGTCCTAAGACTCATCCCTGACCTTGGTCTAACTTCAGCTGAATACCCTTTGGTTAACTGAATTGAAATCCCCAAAGAAACTCTTTTCGTTTCGAATGGTGCAAAATAAACCGTTTGATCAGCATATAAATCAAAGCCGGTATCATCTGGATGTGCCTGATGTGGTGCCATGGCAGATGAAGTTGTTCTTTTATATTTAAGAAATACTTTTGGCATGGATAACCTCTCTATCAATTTTTTCTTGCTTCTCAAGCATCTCATCAGAAAGACGCTGTTTAACCGGTGTTTCTAGAAGTTCTTTAATCCGTGAGATATCAGTAACGGTTAATACGATGCCTTGCGTAAATTTAATATTAGTTGACGAAATCATTAAGAATTCACGATCGTTGATAAAATACTTACATGCTCCTTCGAATGAATTGCGCGCATAAATATATTTGATTTTGACTTCATTTCCAGGAAGCTGGCTTTTAAGGATATCTTCAAATTCATCGTATCTCATTTTGTTTTCACCTCTATGTCAACCTTTCCTTTCAATCTCAACTCATTCAGTCGTCGAGCCGCTAAGCTCTTACGCTTGCGATCCTTGATTTTGGACTTCTTATGACTTTTCGTGTGTTTATTGTGTTTGCTCATAAATGAATCACCTCAATAATTTCTATTTTTAAACTGCTATATTTCCAAAAAATACTTTGCTGTGAGATAATAAAGCAAATGTTGTGGTTTGTTTGTGTGCCATTTTTTAAGGAGGTATCTGCAATGACAATATTAAATAATGATAAAATTCATCGTTTGCTTAATGAAAGTGGATTAGGAAACGTTAGTCCAGAAACAGCTGAAGCAGTTGAATCGATTTTAGGAGAACTAGATCGAAAAAATGTTTTAAGGACAAATAATAGTAAGAATTATTTTATTGATCGTTCCACCCTTGAAACCACATCTTTTCTAAGAGCATTGGTTGAACAAAATTGGCTAATAATTGCACAAAACGAGAAGATTATCAAAGCGTTAAATGCTTCTAAGTAGGAATTAAGCCAATAGGGTGAAATAACTTTCTAAAATGATATTAATGATTTAAAGTCAAAATCAGATAAGCAATTCATCACTTTTAAGCAGGTCGTCTAACCAGGCTCGCCTGTTTTTTTGTGCAAATTAAAAGCGCCCTCTTTGCGAAGACGCTTCTTTAAGTCTCTATCCAGTTGTTTGTCAATCCGATATTCCTCTTTGGAAACGTAGCCGTAGCTAGTTTGTTTCATTGGTGTATACGGATGCTTGAGACCACTCATCAGTACCACCAGCCCCTATAACGGCCATATTCAGCAATCCCGGCTGGTAGCAGCATGACCATGATTAAAATAATTAACGTGGCCACATTGCCACCTCCTTCATAGTACCAGTTGTAAGCGTTCCCGTTTTTTGGTATAATAGTAATTGGGGGGGAGAGATAAAGCCCCAACTGCAGGCGACTTAAATGCCTGCAGCTTTTTTATACTAAAAAAGCCCACGTTTTCCGCCGCAGGCATCATGTAACTCACTACAGTTCAAGTTCTAGACAACATAACATACAAGTTTTTGTTTTTGCGTGAGCTGCATGTTCGTTGACTGGACGGGTACTACTCATTAATTTTTAGGAAGAATTTACTTTGATACAAGTCCAATCAACAACGTGGCTGGCAGGGAATCGAACCCTGCAACGGCTGTTTCATACCGTCCCTTTCCGCATATTTACGTATTCAGCCACACATTTTATATTGAGGGAATGGAACTTTCTTACAAATTCCACAATACCAATATAACCCCTGAAATTGCATTAATCCTGCGGTGTTTCT
>NZ_JAHPPD010000034.1 GCF_019061365.1 Lentilactobacillus dabitei | reverse complement strand
GTCAATTAACCACCAGTCTGCAAATGGTCGTTTTAGCGTTTTTAGCACTATTACTTAAGAGATTTTAGACAGCTTCTTAGCGGCTAGTTTAGCAGCATCTTCCTCAGCTTCTTGGTCCCGTTCACGTTGTTTTGCTGCCAGTTCAGCAGCTTCCTTTTTGGCTTCCTGCTCGCGTTCGTGTTCTCTGGTGGCTTGTTTAGCAGCGGCCTTTTGAGCAGCTTGTTGATGTTCCAATTCTTTGGCAGCTTGATCTCGAGCAGCCCGTTGAGTTTTAGTTTGTCGCTGGAAGTCATCCCACTGAGCCCGCCGAAATTCTTTAATAACCTCCACATTGGGTGATTGGGAGTTCGCTGCTTGAACGCCACTTCCAGAACCAATTGGCTGATCCAACCAATCGCGCCAACTAATTGGTTGGACATCTTGAGTTAGCGGTTGCTCATTATTAGGTTGGGTTCCGGCAGGAGAAGCACTAGTTTGGGGCTTCTGAGCCGCCACCAATCGACTGAATTGTTTCATCCGATCTCGGGGCAAGCGCAAGTATTGTTGCCGTTGATTGGTCGTCAACTGGGCGACATCGTACATTTGCTGGCGGTCACGACTACTCAACAACATGTAAATTAATGGGTAGGGTAAGTAGAACCACAAAACAACTTGGGGAAAGAAATAGGCAAGAATAATCAAAACGCAATTCAATAAGACATAGATCAGATTATGTTGGCCAAAAATTTTTCGGTAAACCTGCCGCATTTTTGAAGTATCGGTATATTGAAAGTGAATGATTGATCTTGCAAGCAATCTGAAACAAGTCCCGGTAATTCCGACGAGCAGGCCATAAGCCATCACTGTGATATTGGTGGTGTTCTCAGCCATCATATTGGTTGCCAGGGGGGTAAGCGATAATGGAATCAGAAACAAAAAATCAGCCAGCATAATCCGGTAGCTCATGTCGTCAATTTCATTAAACAGCGTGGCGTGCTGGTACCACATGTTGGCGACAAACGCGAAGCTAATGATGTAGACACCGATTTCTTTGCTCAACAAAAGGTAATCATTGAGGTTATCCCGTAATACGGGTGTCAGATCCAATACCATAATTGTTAAAATAATCGCGATGACGGCATCACTAAAGGCGTCTAGCCGAACTTTGAGTTTTTTCATTTTAAAGGCTTCCCGATTGGCGTTTATTGGTTGGCTAGTAAGTGAAGCTCTTTGGCAACACTAATGCTTGACCATAAACCCAATATTTTTGGATTTTAGGTTTGGTGTGAGAGCTTTTCTTGGCAGCATATTTTGAAATTCGGTACCAATTAAATTGCAACCCTTGGTTAGCATACATATCAATGACAACTTTGGTACCTTTTTTTAAGCCACTCTTTTTCCACGAAGTTGTTTTAATGTGCTGATAATCGCTATTGATAACGTGATTGGTCAGCTTGAACTGTTGATAATGACTGCCAATTTTGGCAACCACCTTAGCCTTATGATAGGTAAGGTTTCCAGTCATGGTTGCCGCATCGGCTGTGGTTGGGGTATTGATCGCGGTAAAGCCAGTGAGGGTAATGGCAGCAGTTGCTAATAACAATAAATTTCGGTTTTGCATCACTTAAATCTCCATTTCTTTTTGATCTATGTTCATTATATAACTTTTTGATGAGGACGTCTAAAATGCGAATGCGGTGTAAACGAAAAATATAATGCATTCAGATCATCAGAGATCTGGACTGAGAAGCTCTCAAATATCTGAGCAAGCTCGGTTGGTGGTAAATATTTGCCAATCTTTTTAATAGAAAAACGACCTATTAAAAATTCTAACAGGTCGTTTATGTTTAAAAATCCTGAAATGATTAGCCTAAGAACTTACGCAAAACAGCTTGCCGGCTGATGAGGGTTGTCTTCGTTTCTTTATCAGAAATTTTAACCAAGTCTGCAGCCAGATCGGCATGCTTTTGTTGGTCTTCGTCTTGAGGGCCAGCTTTGATATCGAAGAGCTTCTCAACTGCCTCAATATCTTCGTCAACTGCATGCCATGCAGGGTTCTTAGCTTGTAAGGCTTCCAAAGCATCCTTGCTGAAGTATTTAGCAACATGGGCATAGTCATGCTTGATGTTTGGATAATATTTCATCAGGGTATCTAATTCATTATCATCCAACTTGTTCAAGATGCGGCCGGTTCCGAGAAATTCTGGTGGAACACCGACGGAATAAAGCGCACCGGTAAAGGTGATTGCTCGCGGCATCTTGTAACCATCGACATCTCTTGAGTAACCGATGATCCCAACGTGTTGGTGACGGTCACGCCGCTTTGGGAAGGAATCAAAGATTGGCTGTAAGTCGTTGATCAATGGATCCAAAGTTTCGTGATATTCTCCGGCAGCTTTCTTGGCAATATCCAAAAGAATCCTCTGATCATCTTTGTCGATAATCTGGAACTTGCTTTGTTGCAAGCCATCACGTAATTTCATGATGGCTGGCTCAACAACATCCAGTGGATAATCGTAACGGAATGCGGATTGAATGGTAGCTGTCTTTAAGCCAGGGAATTCTTCCAAGTAACGGTCGATCATCATTGGTGACAATCCGCCACGGAAGATGGTGCTTCCCATTCCGGCGATTGGATAAATTGGTAATTTAGTTTCTTCTTCAAATTCAGCTAATCGAGTCAAGGCCAACTTGTTACCGATGATACTGTTCAAGAAGCCGTTTGAAAGAGCAGAATCAGAACCGGCCAAGAAGACCCGCATATACTTGAGGTCGCGGCCAAAGTGTTGATGATACATTTCCAGATATTTCTTCAAAATTTCTGGGGCGTGTAATTGTGATTCGAATCCTTCAAACAACGGAATCATTTGTAGGGTATCAGAATCTTTATGGCCAGTGTTGAATTCCTTGGTCTTGTAATGGGAGAGACTGGCAAACTTGTCTTCCATATCAATCAATTGATCGGCAGATTGGGTCATTGGTAAGATTGCTTCAAACAAAGGTCGTTCTTTAAAGCCTAAGTCCAGTGCGAAGTCTTCGGCTGAAAGAATTGTGGTCATAGCTTGCATCAAGCTGTAGCCTTTTTCTTCCCAAATATTTGGAAAACGGAAAGTGAGAAATTTATCCTTGCCAAGTGGGTGCTTCTTGAAGTACTCATAATGTTCTGAGTACAAACGATCAATCACCGATGCATCAGCGTGCTTTCCTTCCCAATCCCACATGTACTCATCTGCATCTAGTACCGAGAAGTTTTGATAAGCTTCGTCAATTTCACGAAACGCTGAAACAAATGGGTTTTGATGATCCTTGAAGAATGGAACGCCCGCATTATCTGGATGTTGGGTTCCCATAATATTTGGAATTTTTCTGTCCATAAAGAATTGCCTCCTAATATATAGATATGTATTTAGAATGATTATACAGTAAAAAAGGTCAAACATGAAAATAAAATTAGAAATAACTGAATTTATACATAAACGGATAATTTATGAGCAAAAAGTTCGTCTAATTAAATATTAATTAGATGTTACCGCTAATGGCTCAATATTACCAGTCGCCAAACATGCTCATGTGAGCTTAAAAAGGGATTACAGCCCAGTTAATGAGGGAATTGACGCCCAAATAATTTATTGAAAATTTGAAAATGAAAACTAAAAATTAATCAACATCAACTCAAAATAGCGTTTATCACAACTTTATAGTACAAAAAAAGAGGCCACTTAGTCCAGAAAATGAATCTTTTTCTGAAACTAGATGGTCTTTTTGAAGGATAGGTTGGAAAACGAAAAACAGTGTTTGATCAAAATTCCGATTCCCCATTCTTGGTTATGAAAGTAATGTGCCAACCACGCACTTGCTGGCACGATTTATTAGCGGAATATTTCCTTGCTGTTCCGATAAGTTACTTCGTCCTGCTTTTCTAAATAGTTGGCATAGCGAGCAACAGCAAAGAAATAATCTGACAGTCGATTGATGAATCCCATTACTTCATTATTAATAGTCGTTTGATTTTTGAGTGTGACAATTCGCCGCTCTGATCTTCGGGTGACGGTTCTGGCGACTTGGAGTGCCGCTGCAACTTTTGAGCCTCCCGGAAGGATGAATTTTTTAACTTTTGGAACGGTATTGGTGTAAGCGTCAATTTTTTCTTCAAGCCATTTAGTTGCCTCTGCGGCAGTTTCCGGATCAAATTTGTATTCTCGGTGTGATTCTGAGGCGGGATTGGCCAGATCGTTGCCAACATCGAACAAGAGTTGTTGAATTTCTTCCAATTCGTTTGCCAATGATGATGTCTGGGGGGTCAAAGTCGAGACAATATAGCCAACCCATGAATTGAGTTCGTCCGTGGTCCCATAAGCTTCCACCCGGGCATCATCCTTTTGGACAACCTGATGGCCAATAATCTGTGTCTTACCCTTGTCGCCAGCTCTGGTGTAAATTTTCATCATTAATCAGTCCTTTTATAAGTTATCGCTATCATACCTTAAAAATGTGGTTAACTGGTTGGCAGAAAGTTTGATTGAATAAAAAAGTCATGTTTTTTACAGAATAGGATAAAAAAGACGATTTTGGGTGCCCCAGAGTCAGAAAATTGACAATTAATTGACTTGTAAAATGTAACCGGTTTCTTTAAATCCTTTAAAACTGGCTTCGCTGGGAATTTGATTATCAATATTTTGCGCATCTTGGTTTCGAGTCACTGAGGTTTGGCTGTCATATTTAACACATTTTAGATGAATCAGGGGAATTATTCCACAAAGCAGGATGGTTAGCTGAAACGCCTTGTGCGATACGGGCTTGGTAGTGTATGTTTTGAATTGGAAACATGTGAAAAGGATTTCACAAATCTGCACGATTTAGGACTTTCTGTCTCAAAGCAAAGAAGAAATTGGAGTCGAACTATGAAAGTTATTCACGGTGGTAACAGAGAAAAAATTGCTGACAAACTAGGACTATCAGCCGACGAAATGATTGATTTCAGTGCCAACATTAATCCGCTGGGGTTGTCCAAATATTTGTTAGAAGTTCTCAAACAGTCACTTGACCAGGTTATTTATTACCCCAATCCTGAGTATCCAGACTTGAAAAGCGCCATTGCCAATCACTTTAACGTTTCAAGTCAGGATGTCATGGTAGGCAACGGCGCTGTTCAAATGATTTTTGATACTGCAAATGCTGTTCAAGCAAGGAAAGCACTGGTCTTAGCACCGACGTTTGGGGAGTATGAACGATCATTTGCCCGGTCGGGGATGGCCGTCGCGCATTATTATCTGAAGCCTGCTGATCAATTTGAGCTGAATTCTAGCGGTCTGATCAATTACTTAAAAGGACAGCCGGAGATTGATTTAATCTGCCTTTGCAATCCCAACAATCCGACAGGGACGATTATTAAGCCGCTGGAAATGCAAAAGATTGTTGATTATTGTTCCCAGAATCACAAATGGTTGATTATTGACGAGGCATTCATGGATTTTGTAGATCATGATAAATGGAGCTTCGTGAGTCATTTAACCGAGCAATCCCCGGTCATCATCTTACGGTCGGCGACAAAGTTTTTTGCAATTCCAGGGTTGAGATTAGGGTTTGCGGTTACTAAGAATAAGGCGTTACAGGATGCTTGGAATCGACAAGCAGAACCATGGTCAGTCAATACGTTAGCCGATCAATTCGGGCAACATATGTATCAGGATGTTCAGTACATTGAGCAGACATACGAATGGCTTAAGGCCGAAAAGCCGTTTTTACTAGCTGGTCTCAAAGCCCTCCCAAACATTCAGGTTTTCGATTCGTTTGCTAACTACTATCTCATTAAGAGTGCAGTGCCTGAACTTCGAGAAAAATTGTGGCATCAGCGTATCATGATCCGTTCGTGTGCAGATTACTACGGTCTTGGCGATGATTATTATCGAGTAGCGGTTCGTTCCCACCACGAAAACGCTCAATTACTCATGGCGCTCAAATCAGTTGTTGTAAATGCCCTAAGTTAAAAGGAAGTGAAACAATGTGAAAAAGATGTTGATCGCCGGTGTGACGAGCGGATCTGGTAAAACCAGTGTTGTGCTTGGATTGCTGGCTGTGTTGAGTAAACAGTATCAGATCCAGCCATACAAGGTTGGCCCAGATTACGTCGATACGAAGTTTCATTCCAGAATCGTCGGCCGGGATTCAAGAAATATTGATAATTTTTTGGTGCCGGATGCTAAGATGCTGAATTACCTATTTAATCGGGACACGGAAAAGATTGATATTGGCTTGGTTGAAGGCGTGATGGGGTTATATGACGGTTTGGGGATTGATAAGGACAGCCATTCAACGGCCAGCATTGCTAAAATGCTTGGATTGCCAGTTATTTTAGTCGTTGACGGTCACGCTGCATCGACCTCGGTTGCAGCGATCGTGAAAGGCTTTCAGGTGTTTGATGAAAAAGTTAACATTGCTGGCGTCATCATTAATAATTTGAAATCCGATCATCATTATCAGCTCATCAAAGAGGCGGTTGAAAAATATGACAACGTTCCTGTGCTGGGATATTTGCCGCACTGCGATGAAATTAGCTTGCCTTCTCGCCAACTGGGATTAGTTCCGGATAATGAATTACCGCAGGTTGATAAGAAGATTGCTAAGCTGGGCGAATTAATTGCCGACCACGTTGATTTAACCCGGCTGGTTGGGTTAATGAAGGAAGATCATGAACCGATTGTTGTTCCAATTGGTTTTCATCCAGCTCACCTAAGACTTGGCGTAGCTTACGATGATGCGTTTAGTTTTTACTACGAAGACAATTTGAGTCTATTGAATCAGATTGGCGTTGAATTGAAATTTTTCAGCCCGTTACAAGATCACCAATTGCCTGAAGTTGACGCGCTGTATCTTGGCGGTGGGTATCCAGAGGAATTTGCTGCAGAATTAGCTGCCAACACACAGATGAAAGTAGCCATTAAACAATTTTCCGAAGCGGGTGGCCCGGTATATGCGGAGTGTGGCGGCTTAATGTACCTCGGTAAGCGATTGGTTGATCACGATCATTCATATGAAATGGTCGGCGTGTTCGACGGAGTCAGTGAAATGACTTCTCGACTACGGCGGTTCGGTTATTGCTTTGCAGAACCGACTCAGGACACGATTCTCGCCAAAAAAGGCATCAAAGTCCGTGGCCATGAATTTCATCATTCAACGTTTGCTCCTGGTAATCAACTCAAACCGGTTCTTCGAATGAAGAAAGTGATTGATGGCGAGATTGTTTCTCAGTGGACAGGCGGGTATCAAGTTCACAACACTTTTGCCAGTTATCTTCACATTCATTTCTATCAAGATCCAATGATTTTTAACCAGTTATTAGTCAATTTAGGGGCAATGGAAAATGCAAATAGTTAGTATGGCACTTTGCGGCTTTGTCCTTGATTCGATTTTAGGCGACCCGCCAACATGGCCACATCCCGTTAAATTAATGGGTAAATTGATTGCGTTATTAACGAAATTTCTCAATCGACCGACATTTTCTCACACGTTGAGAAAATTCTTTGGGCTGGTCATTTGGCTGATTGTTGTCGGTTTCTCGTTTGCGGCAGTTTTATTCATTTTCTGGGCAGTTTCATTGATGACGTTCATCCCACCAAATGCAGTGACGATCATTCAATTCATAATTGGCGCCTACTTATGTTACACCTGCTTATCGATGAAAGGACTAGCCGTTGAAAGCCATAAGATCATGAAGAGTTTGCAGAATGGCAACCTTAAGCAAGCTCGTTATCAGGTGGGAATGATCGTTGGGCGTGATACCCAGAACCTATCCGCAGATCAGGTGTGCAAGGCAACCATTGAAACCATCGCTGAAAATACAAGTGATGGTGTGATTGCCCCGTTGTTCTACCTGTTGTTGGGTGGTCCGGCTCTGGGGATTGCTTATAAAGCCGTCAATACGTTGGATTCAATGATTGGGTACAAAAATGAGAAGTATGGCGATATTGGCATGGTATCCGCGAGAATTGATGATGTGGTTGGGTTTATCCCGGCTCGGCTAACTTGGCTATTCCTATTGGCCGCCTGCGCACTATTAGGCTACGACAGCAAGCTTGCCTATTCGGTCGGAATTCATGACCGTAAAAATCATCGTAGTCCCAACAGTGGCTTTTCAGAGTCAGTGGTTGCCGGTGCATTGAAATTAAAATTGGGTGGACCACACTACTATTTTGGCGAATTAGTCACGAAACCATACATTGGGACTCTGGTTCAAGATCCAGAAGAAGCAACCGTTGGCAAGATTGAAGAAACGATCCATATGTTATATGCGGCTGCCATTATCGGTTTACTCGCAATGGCGTCACTTTCCATCATTTTGTATGCATAACAAAGGAGTTATCAAATATGGCAGAGGAAAAATACATCACAATTCCCAATAAAATTACAGAGAAAAGTTTTGCGATGATTCAAGACGAAATCGATAAAATTGATCCAAATTATACCTTTAATTCCCCAATTGAAGAACAGATTATCAAACGGGCAATTCATACAACTGCAGATTTTGACTACATGCACAGCCTGCGATTCACGCATGATGCCATCAAAAATATCAAGCATGCGATCATGAATCATGGGACCATCATCACCGATACAACGATGGCTTTGTCAGGGATCAATAAGCGAAAATTAGACGCGTTGGGTGTTCAATACCATTGCTTTATCCGCGATCCGGAAGTGAGGGAAGTTGCCAATGAAAAAGGGATCACCCGATCGATGGCAGCTATTGAGGTTGCAGCCAAGTTGCCAACAGAAAAAGTATTTGTGGTTGGCAACGCGCCAACTGCTTTGTATAAGATTCTCGAGATGATTCGAGAAAACAGATTGGAAGTCGCCGCGGTTATCGGTGTTCCAGTTGGGTTTGTTGAGGCCAAGGAAAGTAAAGACGAATTGGTCAACAGCGACGTGCCGGCAATTGCGGCAATTGGTCGAAAGGGCGGCAGTAATCTTGCCGCGGCCCTGACCAATGCAATTATTTACAATCTTGACTTAATTAAGTGAGGTGAGTGGATCTATGGCAGTCGATGATTTTGTTTTTTACAACGGCCGTAAGCTGCGAAAGGGCTTCACGACTGGCACAACAGCGACGGCAGCATCCGTTGCCGCACTGACCGCATTATTGGATCAAAAGGAACAAGCGGCGGTGAGTGTTCAGGCAGCCAATGGTCAAAATGTCACGTTTACGATTGAAAAATGCGATTTTGACAAGCAAAAAGCCGCCGTTGCGATTAAGAAGGACGGTGGCGATGACCAAGACGCAACAGACGGAATGCTGATTTATTCGACCGTCAATTTGCGGGATGATAACCAAATCAACCTTGACGGCGGCAAAGGAATTGGTCGCGTGACCCAAGAAGGGCTCCCCAACAAACCAGGAATGCCGGCAATTAATCCGACACCGCGGAAAATGATCAAACAGAGTGTCCGCAAAGTGCTTGGCCCAGATCGGGGAGCTGACGTCATTATTTCAGCGCCAGAGGGCGAACGAGTTGCTAAATTAACCTATAACCCAAAGTTGGGAATTGTTGGCGGCATTTCAATTCTTGGCACCAGCGGAATTGTGACGCCAATGTCCGAAGATAGCTGGAAAGCATCCATTTCGATCGAGATGAATATCCATAAGAAACGTGGTGATGAGGATATTATCCTGACGCCAGGGGATGCGGGTGAAGCATTTGCAAAAGAAAAGTTGGGATTGCCAGCCGAAAGGATCGTGCAAATGAGCAACTTTGTTGGTTACGTGTTGAAAGAAGCCCAGCGAATTGGCTTTAAACGGGTCTTGATTGTGGGCGACCTAGGGAAACTAATTAAAGTTTCCGGTGGCATTTTCTCCACTCATAGTAAGGATGCCGATGCCCGTGCCGAAATTATGGTGGCTAACTTGGCTCTCTTGGGTGCGCCGACAGAAATGCTGCAAAGAGTTTATAAGTGCCTGACAACAATCTCGATGCTCAAAATTGTTGAAGAAGACGGCTATCAACGGGTCTTGCAAGTCATTGTTGATAAGATTAAGGATCGATCGCAGAAATACATTGCGCATCGAGAGCCCAAGGTTGATATTGATGCCGTGATTTATTCCAACACTTCGGGAGTTCTCGCATCAACAATTCCGGCAGCTGAGATTGGAGCGCGATGGAAATGATCACAGTGGTTGGCATTGGTCCTGGCAAGAAGTCGTTGATGCTTTCTGGAACTCAAGAGATGGTGGACAAAGCAGAAATTGTGATTGGTTCTGAACGCCAGCTCAACATTTTCTCAGTGGCCCCGGCAAAGAAAGTCATTTTTACCCGTTTAGCTGTTCTCAAGAAAATTATCTGTGAGAATTTTGAAAAGCCAATCGTTGTACTAGCTTCTGGTGATCCGTTGTTGTACGGAATTGGCAACTGGGTACTGGCAAACTTTGATCCCAAAATGGTGAAAATTATCCCAGGAATTAGTTCGATCCAGTATCTGTTTCATCAGGTTGGTCTGTCAATGAACGATTGTTACCTGACTAGCAGCCATGGTCGGGTACCTGATTTTGACTTTCTATTGCTTCACAAAACGATCGGCATGGTAACTGATGAGGAAATTGGGCCGGTTGAAATTGCCAGGGAAGTGAAACAACGTCATCAGCATCGAACTATCTACGTTGGGGAAATGCTGAGTTACCCCGAAGAACGGATCTCCCGATTTACCGAAGATTCTATTGAGAATCGCAAATACAAAATGAACGTGGTGATTATTACCAATGAAAGATGAAGAATTTTTAAGAACAAAGGTGCCAATGACTAAAGCCGAGGTGCGGGCCGTTAGTATTGATAAGCTGCAGCTCAATGGCAAAACAACCTTGTTGGACGTCGGGGCTGGGACCGGTAGTGTCAGTATTCAAGCGGCGGTGGAATTTCCTGATTTACAAGTGACATCGATTGAAAAGAACCCGGATGCCATTGATATTATGAGCAAGAATATCGAGAAATTTCACACGGATAATATCAGTTTGGTAACGGCCAACGCTCCTGAAGGAATTCCCGATGAAGATTTCGATGCAATATTCATTGGCGGCAGTGGTTCTAATTTAAAAGAGATCATTACTGACTGCCTGGCTCATTTGAAACCGGGTGGGGCATTGGTCCTGAACTTCATTTTGATTGAAAATGCTTTGGAAGCTTATCAAGCGTTGGCAGATGAAGACGTCAGTGATTTGGAAATGACCCAAGTGGATGTTTCAAAGTGGCATGCGCTTGGTAAGGGGCATTATTTCAAGCATCATAACCCAAGTATCGTATTAAGTTCCACGAAAGGATGATAAAGATGAGTTTGATCAGTTTTGTTGGTGCAGGTCCTGGAGACCCAGATTTGATTACATTAAAGGGTTATCGCCGTTTAGCAGAGGCGGACGTTGTTATTTATGCGGGTTCTCTGGTTAACCCAAAATTACTGGATTATTGCAAGCCTGGTGCGCAGAAATTTGATAGCGCTTCGATGACGTTGGATGACATTATTTCTAGAATGGCTGATTCCGTCGACAAAAACGAATCAGTTGTGCGGTTGCAGACCGGTGACTTTTCAATTTATGGCTCGATTAGAGAACAAGTTGAAGAGTTAAAGAAACGAGATATTGATTACGAGTGTATTCCAGGAGTCAGTTCCTTCCTTGGTGCTGCAGCCCAAATGGGGGTTGAATACACGGTGCCAGAAATTGCTCAAAGTGTGATTATCACTCGAATTTCTGGCCGGACCAAAGTGCCCGAAGATGAGTCATTGACATCGCTTGCCAAGCATCATACCTCAATGGTGATTTTCTTATCCGTTCAGAGTATTCGTCGAGTGGTTCGCCAACTGATTGCCGGCGGCTACACGGATGAAACCCCAGCGGCCGTTATTTATAAGGCAACCTGGCCCGATGAAAAGATGGTCAAAGGGACCTTAGCAGACATTGCCGATAAGGTTGGTAAGGCTGGAATTTCTCGGACGGCGTTGATAATGGTTGGGGAATTTTTGGGTGACAAATACACTTATTCCAGATTGTATGATCCAACGTTTACCCACACTTATCGCAAAGGAATTAAAAATGCCACAGCAAAGAAAGACTAGTATCTGTATCATGGCACTGACTGGACCGGGGACCAAAACGGCTGAAAGTGTTCAGACATTACTTCCTGAAAGTCAGGTGTTGGTTCCAGAAAAGTATGGGGCAAATAGGGAAGATACATTCGCCAAGGGCCAGTTTACTTCAGCGTTTGCAGAGGCTTTTCGAACCTTCGATTGCCTGGTTTGCATTATGGCTACGGGGATTGTCGTTCGGAAAGTCGGCCCGCTCATGCAGGACAAAACCGTGGACCCAGCGGTGATTGTCATGGATGAACAAGCCAACCACGTGATTAGTCTGTTGTCAGGCCATGTCGGGCATGCCAACGCTTTAACCAGACAAATTGCCAAGTTACTTGATTCTGAGCCGGTGATCACCACTGCCACGGACACTGAGCATGTTCAAGCAATTGACACCTTAGCCCAACGATATAACGGCTGGTACCCGGAATTTAAATACAACACCAAATTGTTCAACTCTCGCTTGGTTGAAGGAAGTCCGTTATTGCTTTACGTTGATCCAGACTTCCGCGGAATTGTGAAGCAGTTTAACGGATTGGAAGTCGTTGATGAAATTGATCAGCAGCATCTAGAAATTCCGCTGATTATCATTTCCGACAAGGATAATATCGAAAAACGGCAGAATTCACTTCAGATTATTCCTCAAGTCAATGTGTTGGGTGTTGGCAGTCGCAAAGACGTGACTTACAAAATGATGCAGGATGCCTTTACCGAGTTTTGTACGCAACAGCATCTCGTTTGGCGATCGATTTATAAAGTGGTCTCAATTCAAAAAAAGGCACACGAAAATGCCATTCACTATTTGGCAGACTGTCTTGGGGTGCCAACTGAATTTTATTCTGCCGAGCAGCTGCAAAGCACTGCCAGCCACTACGACCAGTCTCCCTTTGTTAAGAAGACGGTCGGGGTTGGTAACGTTGCCAATTCGGCCGCAGAATTTGGGTCCGGTAATCGGACAATCAACGAAAGATTTTCAGCTGACCAAGTCACCATGGCGGTTAGTAAACTTATACTCAAAAAGGATGATTAAATGATGCTATACATTGTTGGATTAGGACCAGGTTCACAACAGTTAATGACGCAAGAAGCAATTAAAACGATTAAAAAAGTGGATACAATTGTTGGCTACATTACTTATATTCACTTGGTGGAAGACATGATTAAGGGCAAGAAAATTGTGACGACCGGGATGCGTGGCGAAATCGAACGGTCGAAAAAAGCGATTGAAATTGCCGCAACTGGGAAAGACGTTGCCATTATTTCAAGTGGCGATGCCGGCATTTATGGCATGGCTGGACTGGTTTTGGAAATGGCTGCCAAAGAGGACAAACACGTCGACATTAAGGTGATCCCTGGAGTGACTGCCAGTATCGCTGCAGCTGCCGCACTCGGGGCGCCTTTAATGAATGACTTTTGCCATATTAGTTTGAGTGACTTGATGACGCCTTGGGACGTGATCAAAGAACGAGTTGATGCAGCTGCCAAAGCTGACTTTGTGATTTGCTTGTACAATCCCCGCAGTAAGGGGCGGCCAAACAACCTCCACGAAGCGTTGGACATTATTTTGAAGTACAAATCTCCCGATACGGTCGTTGGAATTGGTAAAGATGTTGCCCGAAAACGGGAGATCGATAAAATTACCACGATTAAAGATTTGGATGAGACAGAAATTAATATGACCACCATCGTGATTGTCGGCAATAAAAATACATACGTTGCTGATGACAGGATGATTACACCAAGGGGTTACACGTTATGATTTTATTGCTTGGCGGAACGAGTGAAAGCTTAACAATTGCCGACATGCTGACGGAGGCTAAACAGCCGTTTATCCTGTCAGTGACAACTGAATATGGAGCCGAACTGGCCCGACAACATGCCACTCATGTGCATCTGGGGGCAATTTTACCAGCTGAGTTTCACGACTTATTTGAAGCAAATCGGATTTCGCTGGTGATTGACGCCACTCATCCATTTGCCCGCTCGATCTCCACGCATGTCATCATTGCGGCTAAGCAGAACGCGATTTCATACATTCGGTTTGAGCGCCAAGAAATGCATGAAGAGGGGCCGTTTCTAAAAGTGGTTGCTGATACAGCAGCTGCGATTACCTTTCTCCAGCAGCACCCCGGCAACATTTATCTCTCAACCGGTAGTAAGACGGCAAGTGAATTTGCCAACGAGCTTGGGGTTGATCGACTTCATGTCCGAGTCTTACCAACAGCCCGGGTGATGGACTTACTATCCCAAGCAGGGTATCAGGCCAATCAGATTGACGCGATTCAGGGACCGTTTTCTGAGACCCTGAACGTTGAATTGATTAAACGAGCTGGTGCCAAAATTGTGGTTACTAAGGAGAGTGGTCGGCGCGGTGGTTTGCCAGAAAAAATTCAAGCATGTCAAGACTTACAGATTTTATGTTTGGTCATTAAACGACCGGCAGTAAATTATCCTGAAGTGACTGGTTCGTTTGAAGAGTTAAAGCGGAAATTGGGGGTCATGCAATGAGTGGATTTGTTTCATTAGTCGGGGCTGGCCCCGGCAATCCAGAATTACTAACACTGTTAGCTAAACGACGATTAATTGAAGCGGATATCATTTTGTATGACCGACTGGTAAACCCGGCTTTGTTGATGGAGACCAACGCAGAGAAAATTGACGTTGGTAAATTGCCTCACCATCATAAATACAGTCAATATAAGATTAATGATCTGCTAGTAACACTGGCCAACGAAGGTAAACGAGTCGTCCGTCTGAAAGCAGGAGATCCTTATGTATTTGGCCGGGGCGGCGAGGAAAGTCAGTACCTGAAGCGTAACCACATTGATTATGAAGTGGTTCCCGGAATAACCAGTGCAATCGCCGGTCTAGGCGCTGTTGGCATTCCGATTACCCACCGCGATTTTGCCTCGGCCTTTCATATCATTACCGGTCATCGAAAAAAGACGGGTGAGGAACTTGATTGGCATAACATTGCTCATCAGGAAGGAACGCTGGTTTTCTTGATGGGAATGGAACAACTGGCAAAGATTACCAGTCAGTTGATTGAAAATGGGAAAAATCCAAAAACTCCAGTTGCTGTTATTCAATGGGCAACCCATTGGAACCAACGCTCAGTATTATCCGATTTGGTCAACATTGTTCATGCTGTTGCCGAAAACCAAATTGGGTCGCCCGCTTTAATCGTAGTTGGTCAGGTTGCTCAGCTGATGCAAGCCTTGCAACCTCATCCCGTTCTATTTGGTCAGCACATTTTGGTTCCATATAAGAAACAGTCGAAATTATTTAGTTTGTTACAAGATGCCGGCGCCTCGGTTGGATTTTTCCAGCGTGGTGAAACTCAACCCGTAGACTTCGCTCTACCGAAATTATCTGGGCCAGCAACGTTATTTGTTAATGACATCAACGCTTACCGGTATTTTCAAGCCAAGATGATGGCCATCGGAGCTGATTTGCGTCAGTTGGTCACTTGGCAATTCATTGCCAAAAATCACGTAGTAGCGCGTCATCTGAGGTCGTTTGGCATCGTGGTCGATGGTGTTGCCGATCAGTTATCGACTTTTGGGCAACCAACCTATGTTATTGGCGAACAACGTGAACTGGCTGACATGAATCCGCAAGCGTCAGTTCATTTACTGGCAACTTATCGCCGCTTGCCTGTTGAACAGGATCTTGACTTCGATGATTATCAGACCATTGTTTTTCCGAGTTCAGCAAGTGTAGCTGAATTGGTCAGAAATCTCAGTCAAGACCAATTAAAGGCATTACAGGTGCTGAAATGTATTGCAATGGGGCCAAAAGTTGCCGAGAAGTGTCGCCAAGTTGGCCTGAACAATGTAGTTACCGTTAAGCCATCATACCAAGCCGTATTAACTATTTTGAAGGAGGCAAAAAACGTTGACAAAGTCAGCAATTCTCATCGTTAGTTTTGGAACAACGTATCCGGATACTCGTAAAAAGTCGATTGGATCAGTTGAGGAAGCCTTTCAGCAAACTTTTCCCGATTCCAAGGTATTTCGAGCATTCACCTCGAACGTGGTGATTAAACGGATTCAAAAGAACGAACAAATTAAGATTGATACGCCAACAGAAGCATTGGAAAAGATTCGTCAAGCTGGCTTTGAAGAGGTTTATGTTCAATCACTTCATCTTATTCCGGGGATTGAGTATGACTTGGTTAAAGAAGTGGTCGCCAAGTTCCAATCAGCATTTCAAAGAATTGTTCTGGGTGCGCCGTTGTTGAAGACCTTTGAAGATTATCAGCGGCTAGTGGCTTTCATTAAGGGAATGGTTCCAGCTAAGGCCGAACATTCGGGACTTTTACTAATGGGGCATGGAACAGCTGATAGTGCCTTTACGGCTTATGCCTGCTTGGATCATATGCTGATGGGAACCGGCAACTATGTTGGGGCCGTTGAAAGTTATCCAGACATTGATTTTGAAATTCAACGGTTAACTAATGATGGCATTCAACACGTTGTGATGCAGCCACTAATGATGGTCGCCGGCAATCATGCTCACCATGACATGGCGTCTGATTCACCAACGTCATGGAGCTCTCAGCTTCAAGTGCATGGAATAACGGCGGATGCCAAGTTTATTGGCCTGGGTGAGTACCCAGAAATCCAGCAAATGTATATCGATCATTTAAAACAAGTGATGTAGGAGGAGCTTATGGGAACGTTTTATGGAATCGGCGTTGGGCCGGGAAATAGTGAATTAATGACGGTTAGAGCTGTCAAAACAATTGAACAGTTAGATATTTTGTACACGCCCAAGGCTCACAAAAGCGCCTTGAGTGTTGCGGAACAGATCGCAACGCCATACTTTACAGACTCGTTAACAATTAAACGGCGGCACTTTCCAATGACTCACAATTTAGAAGAAAAGCAGCAGAGTTGGAATGAAATTGCGGCTGAGATTGTTAAGGATGTCAAGGCAGGCAACGATGTTGGTTTTATCACTCTCGGCGATCCATCCGTTTACAGTACTTATAGCTACCTTGCCGACATTGTGAGAGACGATGTGCCAATTAAGACCATCGCTGGGATTTCATCCTACAGTCAGATTGCCGCGGAAGTTTCGATCCCGTTAACGATTGATGACGAATCTTTGGAGGTCATTCCGGCCACGGCATCATTGGATAAAATCAGTCAAGCCCTTGATGTCAACGATAACGTCATCCTGATGAAAGTTTCCACCAAATTTGAAGCAATTTATAAACTATTGAGCGATAGGGAACTTTTGGGTAACGCTCTGTTAGTAACTGACGCGTCCCTTGAGAGTGAAAAGACCCGTAAACTTTCAGAAATGGATGTCTCAGAAAAGGTTCCGTATTTCTCAACGGTATTGATTAAGAAGCAACTTAGATTTTAAAGGAGGAAAAGGTCATGGATCATTCCATCAAGCGAAATTTGGCCATCACATCGATTGCGCTGAGTAGTTTCTCGTTTGTTGCCTATTTATTGTATCCAACTAATGCCAATGCGATGCACATCATGGAAGGGATGCTGCCACCAAAATGGTGTATCTTCTGGTTTGCGGTTTCAGCGCCATTCTTTGTGTACGGCCTTTACCGAATGGGTAAAATTGTGAAATCATCTACCCAGAATGCCAAAGTGATGCTTGCCCTGTGTGGTGCATTTGTCTTTGTTTTGTCATCGTTAAAGATGCCTTCAGTAACTGGTTCGTGTTCCCACCCAACCGGTGTTGGTCTTGGAACAGTGATGTTCGGTCCCAGTGTCATGTCAGTGCTCGGGGTGATTGTGCTATTATTTCAAGCTTTATTGTTGGCTCACGGCGGCCTCACGACTCTGGGTGCCAATAATTTCTCGATGACCGTTGTCGGCCCCTTCGTTGGTTTTGCGGTTTATAAAATTTGCCGAGCTTTCAAAGTAAACCGATCAGTATCGTTATTTCTATGTGCAATGCTGGCTGATTGGTCGACCTATGTTACCACTTCCTTCCAGTTAGCCGTTGTCTTCCCTGATCCAAATGGTGGGGTATTCGGGGCTGCAATTAAGTTCCTGGGAATTTACGCAGTTACCCAAATTCCACTGGCCATTGCCGAAGGATTTTTGACGGTGATTGTTTATAACCTTGTTATTAGTAATAACCTTTGGAAGGAGGCCAGTTTAGGATGAAAACGAACTCAAAAGCCAAACAGAATTTGCTTCTGCTAGTAGCCGTGTTGATCCTAATCATTGTGCCATTCTTCTATGCTAAGGGTGGCAGCTTTACCGGTAGTGATGATCAGGGAACTGAACAGATCAAAAAATTTGATCCAAGTTATAAAGTCTGGGCTCATCCTTTGTGGACGCCACCTTCAGGCGAAATTGAAAGCCTGCTATTTACCGTTCAAGGTAGTTTAGGAACCGGGATTATTGCCTATATCATCGGGAGTGCCCGGGGTAAGAAAAAAGCATTGAAACAGATTGAAGAACAAAAAAATGGTAAGAAGTAATGCTGATCAATTGACGGGAGGCTGATTAAGATGCTGGTTATCGACAAATATGCATATACAAACCGAATCGTTAATTGGTCACCTAAGATTAAAGGCCTAGTTTGGCTAATGTGTATGGTGATTGCTTTTCAGCCAATCGTTTGGTTGAAAGCCATCCTAATTGTAGCAGTGGCCGCTGACACGATATTTGTTACTAAGGTTTCACTTCACAGGTATTTAAAGTGGTTCTACGTCATTTTGCCATTCTTATTGTTAAGCATTATTGGGATTGTGTTTACAATGTCGGCGTCAAAAACTCAATTATATTTTCCAATTCATTTGTTTGGTAACTACTTTGGCGTTTCCAAGGCGATGTTGCCAAAGGGATTGCTACTAGGCGTTCAAGTGCTGGCCGCTGTCGTTAGTACCTATTGGTTTGCCTTAACAACCCCGTTTCGACAGATATTAGATTTGCTGGTATCACTTCATTTATCCAATTTGATTATTGAGGAAACGATGTTGATGTATCGGTTTATTTTCATCTTTATCGATTCGTTCGAAGAAATTCACCGGGCTCAAAATCTGCGATTTGGTTATCGTAATATTCGGACATCACTTCATTCGTTGTCAATTTTAGTCAAAATGCTGTTTGAACAAATCATGGTGAACTATGAAGCGATGACCCACGCGTTAGATGCCAAACTTTACGATGGTGAATTTAAGGTAGGAAAGAGCAGGCCTCAAAATGATTGAATTAAAGAATGTGAGCTTTGCTTATGAAAAGAATCGCCCAACCTTGAAAAACATTTCGTTGAAGCTGGGTGAGGATAATGAAAATATTGTTGGCATCATTGGCCCAAATGGCTCCGGAAAATCAACGTTATTTTTGAATTTAGTGGGGATGCTGAAACCATCGCAAGGTGAAATCTTCGTTGATGGTGTGCCGATTAAGTATGGTAAGCGCGCTTTAAATGAACTCCGTAAAAAAGTTGGCATCGTTTTTCAAAATTCTGATCAGCAGATCTTCTACTCGATTGTTCAAGATGATATTGCCTTTGCACTTCATAATCTTAAATTACCGCAAGCAGAAATTGATGCCAGAGTTGACCGGGTGTTAAAAGAGTTAGATATTGAAAGCATTCGCAATAAGCCAATTCAATATTTAAGCGGTGGCCAAAAGAAACGGGTTGCCATTGCCGGCATCCTGGTCCTGAGATCCGAATGGCTGTTATTGGATGAACCCACCGCTGGCTTAGATCCAGATGGTAAGCGGCGAATGCTGGCCCTCATGAAACGGTTGGTTGCCAACGGACAAAAGATCATCGTTTCCAGTCATGACATGGACTTTATGTATGAAATTTGTGATCATTTCTTCATTCTTAATAACGGTCAAATCGTTAAGTCTGGGCGGAAAAAAGATGTCTTCTTAGATGAACAATTGTTGAATGACTGTAAGCTAGAGCAACCTTGGTTAGTTAAAATTCATCAAAAACTTCATTTGCCGTTATACGCCGATCAACAAGATTTGTTCAATCAACAAGAGTCTGAATTGAAAGGTCGTGAGCAACAATGAGTGCTGAACGGATTATGTTTGTAGGAACAACTTCTGATTCCGGAAAGAGTTGGGCAGTGACGGCTTTATGTCGTATTTTAAAGCAGCGAGGCAAAAAAGTGGCGCCGTTTAAATCTCAAAATATGGCGCTTAACTCGTTTATTACGGCAGATGGGAAGGAAATGGGCCGTGCCCAGGTTTTTCAAGCCGAAGCAGCCGGAGTTGCCCCCGACGTGCGGATGAATCCGATCCTCTTGAAGCCATCAACTGATTCGGATGCCCAGATCGTGTTTATGGGTAAAGTGATCGGGAACATGGGCGCTGCTGAATATCAAAACTATAAGCCCAAGCTTCGGACCAAAGTCATTGATATTTTTAACTCGTTGGCTGCAGAAAACGATGTTGTCGTGCTTGAAGGAGCCGGCAGTCCAACTGAAATTAATCTCAGTGATAACGATATCGTTAATATGGGAATGGCCAAGATGGCCGATGCCCCAGTAATCTTAGTTGCCGATATTGACCGGGGTGGCGTGTACGCAACCATTTACGGCACGATCAAATTATTGCCAAAAGAAGATCAGAAACGGATCAAGGGTATTATCATCAATAAATTTCGCGGTGATGAGTCGCTGTTGGTATCTGGTAATCAAATGATTGAAAAACTGACCGGTGTTCCAGTTATCGGCGTGCTGCCAATGACCGACATTGATTTAGACGACGAAGACAGCGTTTCATTGCAGAGTAAGCGCCAGACCCGAGATACCACGAAGGATATTGACATTGCCGTAATCACTTTGTCAAAGATTTCCAACTTTACTGATTTCCACAGCTTGGAAATACAACCGGACGTGTCAGTCCGCTATGTGCGTCATGCTGATCAAGTTGGGACACCAGACGTGTTAATCATTCCTGGTAGTAAAAACACCAATGAAGACATGGTGTTCCTGCGTGAAAAGCATCTCGACATGGCGATTAAGGAAGCCGCCGAAAATGGCAGCCAAATCGTTGGCATCTGCGGGGGCTATCAATTACTTGGCAATCAGTTGCGAGATCCCGAGTCAGTTGAATCTGATCTAAAGTCTCAGACGGGTCTGGGCCTATTGGACACAGATACGGTTTTTAATGAAGTTAAGACGACAACCCAAGCTGAAGCGAAGCACAGTGGTCAGCTCTTAACCGGTTATGAGATTCATATGGGGACAACAACTTTGGGACCGCAAATGCGCCCGTTTTCCCGAATCATTTCAAATAATGGCAAGCCGACTCATCGGGATGACGGGGCAGTTAATCAAGACGGCAGCGTCTTTGGTACTTATCTCCATGGATTGTTTGACAATATCGATTGGACCCGGCAATTCTTGAATTCAGTGAGAGAGAAGAAGGGATTGAAACCGCTGGGCAAGGCCGTTGAGCGCCAGTTCAACACATACAAGGAGAATCAGTATGACAGGTTGGCCAACGTTTTCAAGGAGCACGTTGATATGAACCGGATCGATGAAATCTTGGCGGCTTCTGAGAATCATGAGTAAAGAAGGGATGAGAAATGCAAAAGCCTTATCCAATTCTATTGGATTTATCAGAAAAAAAAGTCGGCGTTGTTGGCGGTGGTAACGTGGCTGCTCGAAAGATTAAAGGATTACTGGCGGTGGGCGCTGATGTGACGGTTGTGAGTCCCGAGTTAAATGACAAGATTGATGCGGATAGCATTCATTGGATTAACAGCCGTTACGCAGCTGATTATCTCAAGCAAATGGATCTCGTGTTTGCCTGTACCGATGATTTTGAAGTGAACCAACGAATTAAACAGGAAGCAAAACCATTTCAGTTAGTGAACAACACCAGCAACAAGCACAATTCTGATTTTTATAATGTCGCGCAAATTAACAGTGACAACTTTATGATCACGATTTCAACTTACGGTGCTTCTCCGAGTGCGTCCAAGCAACTCAAGGCAAAGATGCTGACTTGGCTCAAATCTCAGTACCCAGATGAAAGAAGGTAAACTCAAAATTGTTCATTATTTATGTCGGGATTGACGTGAACTCTGTCCCAATCGATATCCGGGAAAAAGTCGTTTTCTCCAAGGAAGAACTCGCTGAAGCCAATTCCAAACTTAACCAAGAAAAAAGTGTTCTTGAAAACGTCATTCTATCGACGTGTAACCGGACGGAAATTTATGCTGTGGTCGATCAGGTTCATACCGGTCGATATTACTTGAAACGATTTTTAGCTCGTTGGTTTAATATTCCGTTGGAGCAGATCAATAATTGGGTTAATATTGGTATTAAGGAGAATGCCGTTAAGTATCTCTTTGAAGTGGCCGTCGGATTGGATTCATTGATCATGGGCGAACCACAAATTTTAGGGCAGGTTAAACAAGCATTTTTTAATGCAGAAGATAATGGCACAACGGGAGTTATTTTCAAGCACCTGTTTAATCAGGTCATCTCGTTTTCAAAACGAATGCATACCAAATATCCAACCAGTGAATTGTCACTGACGTCTCATCAAGCGGGGCTCCATCAAATTAAGACTCACTTGGGAACGGTTAAGGGTAACAAGTTGGCCGTTGTCGGTTTGGGAGACGTTGGCTCACATTTGTTAAAGAACGCCAGTACCATGGGATTCGATCATATCTATATCCTGAATCGGACTGACAGCAAGGCCGAAGCGGCTGCTGATGCACTGGGTGATACCGTTGAGGCGGTTCAATTTGATGAATTGCCTGAAGTTGTCACCCAAGTCGATGCGGTCGCAACCGCTGTTTCCAGCAAACAACCTATTTTAACGATTAACTCGCAGGATAGCGGCTCCCTTAAAATCTTGGTGGATCTGGGGGTTCCTCGAAACGTCAAGATTGCCTCTTTGAAGCCATCGTTTGATTACTTTGACATTGATGGGTTACACGAAATCCTCGATGATAATCACGAACTGCGGGATGAGATGTTGGCCAAGACAGAACGTGAGATCCCTCAAGAAGTGACTGACTTCTATATTTGGCAAAAGCAGCTTCACGTGGTCCCCGTCATTCGAGACCTCCGAAAGTCAGCACTGACAGTTGAAAGCAACGTTTACGATAGCTTGATGCATAAGTTGCCTGATCTGGATGAACATGAGCAAAAAGTGATTCGCAAACACATGAAGAGCATCATTAACCAAATGATTAAGGGACCAATTAAGCAGGTAAAGGAGTTGTCTGTCAAGGACGATGCCAATTTTGACCTTGAGTTCTTCTGTGACATATTTGGCCTGCCCAAGGAAGATATGAAATGAGGACGGATTGACATGGAAAAAGTAAAAGTTGTCGGTACCAGGGGTAGTAAATTGGCTGTTGTTCAAACCAAAATTGTGGTCGATTTGCTGGCGAAGAAATTCCCTGATATCCGATTTGAGATCAAAACGATTACGACCCAGGGCGATCGTAATTTGAAGGATAGCCTGCAAAAAATTGGTGGTAAGGGCGTCTTCGTCAAAGAAATTGAGCAAGAATTATATGATCACACAATTGACTTTGCGGTTCATAGCCTTAAAGACGTTACTCCAAAGCTTTCTGAGGGGTTGGTAATTGGGGCTGTCCTCAAACGGGCCTCGCCTTATGATTGCCTGATTACACCACATCAGATTAACGATTTTTCTCAGATCCCTCAAGGAGCCAAGATTGGGACTAACAGCTCGAGGCGCCAGGGTCAATTGTTAAACGCCCGGCCGGATTTAAAAATTGTGCCAATTCGGGGCAACGTTGAGACCCGGATTAAGAAGATTGCAACGGAGAAGCTGTTTGGCGTTGTCCTTGCGGTTTCCGGCTTGAAGCGCCTCGGAGTTGATCTGTCAAAATACACTCAGCTTCCGCTAAAGGACGTGATTATTCCGGCTGCTGGTCAAGGGGCCATTGCGGTTGAATGCCGGGAAGATGATCCTGATACCCTTGCCGTTTTGGATGCCATTAACGACCAAAAAACCCGCGACTGTGTGACAATTGAGCGGAATTTTCTCGGTGAATTGGGTGGCAGTTGTAACTTTCCAATTGGAAGCTTTGCATCAAAGCAGGCGAATGAATATGTTTTCGAGGGGCTGGTGGCCTCAATCGATGGCCAACATTTATTTAAGAAACAAGCTCATCAGAAATCCATCGAGCACTTCGGTGAACAAATTGCCGATGATTTAATTTCTGAGGGCGCATTAAAAATTATTCAATAAACATCAATTTGAAAGGAAGCAATTATTTTGGTAACTTTTGATCGTCATCGTCGTTTACGTACAAGTCCAGCAATGAGGGATCTCGTCCGTGAGACTCATTTGCTTAAGGATGATTTAATTATGCCAGTGTTT
Source organism: Lentilactobacillus dabitei (assembly GCF_019061365.1). Taxonomy (GTDB): domain Bacteria; phylum Bacillota; class Bacilli; order Lactobacillales; family Lactobacillaceae; genus Lentilactobacillus; species Lentilactobacillus dabitei. The sequence goes on along the minus strand of NZ_JAHPPD010000034.1, from coordinate 3,601 downwards.
GTGGATGCCAATATCAAGGATCGAAAAGAGATTTCATCCATGCCCGGGGTGTACCAATTTAGCCTGGATTCAATTCTGGATGAGATTAAGGTAATTGTCGATAAGGGCATCAAAGCCATTATTTTATTTGGGTTGCCTGATCATAAAGATGAAGTTGGAACTTCCGCTTGGGAAGATGACGGCATTGTTCAGCAAGCCATTCGTAAGATTAAAAAGGCTTATCCTGATTTGATTGTGATTGCTGACACCTGTTTGTGTGAATACACTTCTACCGGTCATTGTGGGGTCGTTAAGGATGGCGTTGTTTTAAACGACGAATCTTTAACTTACATCGTGAAGACCGCTGTTAGCCAAGCCAAAGCAGGTGCTGACATTATTGCACCGTCCAATGCGATGGATGGTTACGTGGCCGCAATCCGTCAAGGCCTTGATGAGAACGACTTCAAGAATTTACCAATCATGTCATACTCAGTCAAATATGCTTCCAGTTTTTATGGTCCATTCAGGGATGCGGCTAACAGTGCGCCAGAATTCGGTGATCGCAAAGGCTACCAAATGGATCCTGCTAATCGATTGGACGCGCTGCGAGAGTCAGCCAGCGATGTAAAAGAGGGAGCCGATTTCTTGATGGTTAAGCCGTCAATGGCCTTCCTGGATGTGATGAGAGAAGTTCGCGATCGGTTTGATTTACCACTAGTTGCCTACAACGTTTCTGGTGAATATGCCATGATCAAAGCAGCTTCACAAAACGGCTGGATCAACGAAGACCAAATTGTTCGTGAAACGTTAGTTGGCATGAAGCGGGCAGGCGCCGATCTGATTATTACTTACTTCGCCAAAGACGTTGCTGATCGCATGAATAAAGGGGAGGTATTTTAAACTTGAGGTCAATTGAAAAATCTAAGCAAGCATTTAAAGAAGCCAGCAATTATTTCCCGGGTGGCGTTAACAGCCCCGTTCGGGCATTTAAGAACGTTGGTGGCGATCCTTTATTCATCAAAAAAGGCGCTGGTTCACATATTTATGATATTGATGGCAATGAATACATCGATTACGTTTTGTCGTGGGGACCACTTATTTTGGGCCACGCTGACCCTAAAGTAGTGAGTGACTTACAAGCTGCCGTTTCAAATGGTACCAGCTACGGGGCCCCAACTGAATTGGAAACTGAACTTGCCAAGAAGATCCAGTCCATCGTTCCCTCGATGGAAATGATGCGAATGGTTTCTTCTGGGACTGAAGCCACGATGAGCGCAATCAGAGTTGCTCGGGGAGTGACTAAACGCGATAAGATCGTCAAGTTTATCGGCAATTACCATGGTCATAGTGATTCCTTACTGGTGGATGCCGGGTCCGGCGTTGCGACGTTTAATATCAACACCTCACCTGGTGTTCCCAAATCTTTAGCTTATGACACATTGACTTCGCCCTATAACGACGTTGAGACCATCAAGCAGATTTTTGCTAAACACGGCGATGAAATTGCTTGTATCATTGTGGAACCGGTTGCTGGTAACATGGGCGTCATCCCGGGGACCAAGGCCTTCTTGCAAACGTTACGGGATCTCACTCAACAATATGGCTCAATTCTGATTTTTGATGAAGTCATGTCAGGATTTCGAGCTGCCTATCACGGTGCGCAACATTTGTATGGGATTAAGCCGGATATGACGACGCTTGGTAAAGTTGTTGGTGGTGGACTGCCGGTCGGTGTCTTTGGTGGTCGCCGCGACATTATGGAGCAGGTTGCGCCGGCTGGTCCGATTTATCATGCCGGAACCCTTTCCGGAAATCCATTGGCAATGACTGGGGGGATCAGTACCCTGAATCAGTTGACCCCAGAGATGTACGAGCAAATGAGTCATAAGGTCGATCGATTGGCTAAAGGCATTGAAGAGGCTGCCAAGGCCCATCATGTGCCAGTGGTCGTTCATCACGTTGGAACGATGTGGAGCTACTTCTTCAACCAAGGGCCGGTGAATAACTTTGCCGATGTCCAAAAGAGTGATATGGACTTCTTCGCGAAATTCTTTAGAGCGTTATTGGCAAATGGCGTTTACACCGCTCCATCTGAATATGAAACTAATTTCATGTCCAGCAAACACACGGACGAGGAAATTGATCAAACGATCGCTGCATTTAATCAAGCATTTGATACCGCTTTGAAAGGTTAATTAACATGGCAAAATTAACACTCATCACGGGTGGCGCCAAGAGTGGTAAATCTGAGGTCGCCGAAGATATGTACGCTGACGAGCACGGGGTTTGCTACATCGCTACCAGTGTCATCAGAACGAACCAAGATTCTGAGATGAAATTAAAAATTAAAAAGCATCGTCAGCGTCGTCCAGCCGATTGGACAACCGAAGAGCGTTACAAGGATGTCAGTATTTTTGTGTTGATGAATGATTATCAAAAGTATTTGTTAGACGACGCAACAATGATGACAACGAACCTGTTCTTTGATCTGGTTGCTAAAATGTACAACGATTTTCCCGGCGACGTTGATGGAGACATCGACAGGATGAACAAAGATGAAATTGAGTCCATTCAAACCACAATTTTGCAGGAATTTTCCAAGGTGGTTGACTCTTTGCGCCGAACCGATCAAGAGATGACGATTGTTACCAATGAAGTTGGCCTGGGGTTAGTTCCAGCTTCCAAGGAGTCGCGAATTCTCCGGGATACTTACGGGCTGGTGAACCAGTTGTTGGCTAAAAAAGCTGATGATGTGTATTTTGTGATCTCCGGCCTGACTCAGAAGATCAAGTAGGATTGGGGGGATAAAATGGCTTATCTGATTACCTATCCGAAACATAATGTTGCCAGCGACCTTCAAGCCCAATTAGCTGCCAAAGCTGAGACCATTTATCTGCCACTCGGGCACTTTCAACCAGTTCAATTAACTGCGGCGGACGTTTCATTAATTAAACAGTCTCAATTTTTAATTTTAACGAGTCCGGTGGCGGTGAATCTTTATTTGAACCGGTTAAAGTCGCTTAATCCAAACGCGACCCTTTTAGTCATTAGTCCCAAGATGGCAAATATCCTTAAAGCCGGTGGGATTCGTGACGTTCGCGTTGCTGAGGAAGAAAACGGTCGTTCATTGGCAAAATGTGTGACCTCGGAAATGGCAGTCAAAACATGCCTGCTGCGAGGTGATAAGAGCGCTATTCAGCAATTCTTGCCAAAATCCGTCAGTCAGGTCATGATCTATGAGAATTATTGGGATCAGCAACTGGCCGATGCGGCGATTCAACAATTACACGGCCACAGGTTCACAAGGGTGTTGGTGACCAGCCCATCCAGCTTTGAACGGCTGACAGAAATTGCAAAACGGATTCCTGAATGTTTTTCAGACGTGACTTATTACACGTTAGGCCGGACCACTGCCAAAGTGATTCCTGCGAGCAAGGTGATTGTGGGTGAAGGCCCTGGCGTCTTAAGAAATACAATTTCAAAGATGTGTGAGGCCTGAAGTTTTAAGAAAACAAAACGAGTGGGTTTGAAACAAAATGGATTGTAAGCATTAAATAACTGGACGTCTACTTCGTAGACGTCTTTTTGAGTACCATAGAATTATTAATTAAGTATGAGGTGA
>NZ_JAHPPD010000033.1 GCF_019061365.1 Lentilactobacillus dabitei | reverse complement strand
TGAATTGACTACTATATTTTGTCACAAGAAAAGCCCCACAATCATTAGACTTACTTGTCTAACAATTGTAGGGCACTTCAGAAGTCCTGGGCTTATTTTTTGGATTAAATGGTATGATAAATATAGATAAATCAATGAAGAGGGTTGTTATATGAAACTTGCAGTTGAGATTAATTCGAACGAAACTGTTGTGACCTTACCTGATGGTCAAGGGAAAATAACTATCTCCAGCATGATCAAAGCAGAAACTGATGCCGTGAATTTGTATCTAAAGGATGGCAAGCTGACTGGGATTCAAGATCAGCCAAAAGCCAACCAAGCTGATGGGGTGATTCACATTGAACCTGCTCAGAAGCAGGAGGCCAATTACTTAGCGAAGAGTTTTTCGGAATTTGCAGTTGAACAAGGATTATTCAAAAAGGATTATCTGGAAAACATCAAAATTCCCAGCGATCAAAGAGCCACAATTGAAAAATTTCGAGATCTAACCCTAACGGTGTTGAACGGGCTGGGGTTTGGATCACGATTCATTCCCAAGAAGAAGTTCAAGGGTAAGCCAATTCACAGATTTACCAGTCAGATCAGCCAGATTCCTTTCTACATTGAGCATGACGGTGCCAAAGCCACTGTTTATTGGCAGAAACGAAACGAGATGCTCATCAAGGCGGGAGCAGTAATGAAACCCAAACCAACTTTGAACAAAGATGGTTCACTCGGATTTTCAGCAAAGTTTGCTTTAAAACTGAGGTCAGACCATGAAGGGGACTTCAAAGACTTTGTGACGACTAAGGACATCGTTCTAAAAAGTGTTAATGAAGTGGGACTCTTTTTATACTTTGCCGGCACTAACAGCTGGTTAGTCTTGAGGGATGCTGATGGTAAGTCCATTAATGAATGGACGGTTGTTGAAGAATAATTACGAGAGTCAGCTGGCATTTTGTCAGCTAATTTTATATTGCAATGATTAAATTCTCAGCCCGAAGTGATTTAACTACCAATTTTACCGGTTGATATATTATAATATTGTTAATGAGAATCTTATTTTCATAAAAAGAAAGGTGATACATGTAATGTCAGACAGTACAAACGAGGTACCTCCTGATCAAAAATTGTGGCAAAGAACGACTGAGGAGTTGGTTCAGAAGTATCAAACCAACGCTGAAGATGGCATCAGTGAACAAGAAGCAGGTAAACGGTTGGCTCGTGACGGCTATAATGAATTAACGGCCAAGAAAAAGAGTAAGCTGCTTCAATTTTTGCTCCAATTTAATAACAGCATCATTTACATTTTGATTGCTGCCGCCGCCATTACGCTGTTTATGCACCACTATTCAGATTCAGCGGTTATTGGGATCGTGATTATTGCCAATGCGTTTATTGGATTCTTTCAAGAGATGCAGGCTGACAATGCTTTGAGCAGAATTAGAGAACTGTTGGTGAGTCAGAACTATGTCATCAGGGATGGTCACAAGATTGAAGTTCCAGCCCGTGAACTGGTCGTGGGAGACTTGGTTAATCTTGAAGCAGGGGATGCGGTTCCTGCTGATTTAAGATTAATTTCTGCAGATAATATGCGGGCACAAGAATCAACGCTGACTGGTGAAAGCAATTCAGTAGAAAAGACGGAAGATCCGATTAATGAAGATAAATTACCGTTAGCTGACCGCTCCAACATGGCCTTTGCTTCGACAGCGGTTACCCAGGGATCCGGTGTTGGGATTGTGATTGCGACCGGCCAAGAAACTCAAATTGGCCAGATTCAACAGAGTGTGGCTGAAGTTAAATCTCAAGTAACCCCGTTAATGAAGAACCTGAACAAGCTGGGCGTTAACTTATCAGTTTTTATCGTTGTAATTGCTGTTCTGCTATTTGTCCTTGGCCTATACACTAAAATTTACAGTTTACCAACGCTGACGATTGCGATTATCACAATGGTCGTTGGGTCTATTCCTGAAGGTCTGCCGGCCTCAACTTCTGTTGTATTGGCACGAGGCGTCCAAGTTATGACTAAGAAGGGGGCAATTGTTAAGACTTTGCCCGCTGTTGAAACTTTAGGTGCTGTTGACATTGTTGATACCGATAAAACGGGTACTTTGACCAAAAATGAAATGACCGTGACTGACGTAATCACCGATGAACATCATTACCAAGTGACTGGAATCGGATTTGTCGATGGTGATAAAGGTGTTGACGGTGACGTTTTACTGGATGGTGAAAAGTATGACTGGCAAAACGATCAACATTTCCGTGAGTTGGTTGATATTGCCGGGACAACGACTGACGCCGAGTTGGTCCAGACTGATGGTGAATGGCAATTAAACGGTGAACCAACTGATGGGGCTTTGACCACACTGTTCCATAAGTTAATCGGTCGTGAACCGGAAGTCGATGAGGTTGATACCCTACCTTTTGATTCAGCGTACCGTTATAGTGCTCGTTTGATCAAAGAAGCTGATCATAATGAACTGATGGTTAAAGGGGCGCCGGGAACTATCTTTGATATGGTTAAACAAAGTGACCCAAGCTTTGACGACAAGACCTGGTATGCTCGCGTTGCTGACTTGACCGAACATGGGCTTCGGGTTGTGGCCTTGGGGTCCAAGGCAGTTGCAACCACCGCAACGGAGATTGATCAGGATAAGATTTATGATGGTATCAAGTTAAGTGGGGTTGTTGGAATTATTGATCCTCCTCGTGAGGAAGTAATTCCTTCAATTCACAGTCTTCGTCGTGCAGGTGTTAAGGTCAATATGATTACCGGTGACCACCCAGATACAGCTTCGGCTATTGCCAGGAAGTTGGACTTGGATGAAAGCATTCATGCAATTACCGGTCCTGAAGTGGATGAGATGTCTGACGAGGATTTGATTAAAAATATTGGTCGCTATAATGTCTTTGCCCGGACCACGCCAGCTAATAAGCTGAGAATTGTCAAGGCTCAACAAGCTAACAGTAAGATTGTTGCGATGACGGGTGACGGGGTTAACGATGCGGCGGCTTTGAAGCAGGCAAACATCGGAATTGCCATGGGTATCAAAGGAACCGACGTTGCTAAGGAAGCAGCGGACATGGTGCTGGTCAATGATAGTTTTACAACTATTGTTGAGGCGGTAGCGGAAGGCCGTCACGTCTTTGACAACATTCAAAAGACCATTCGGTTCCTATTGCCAACCAGTTTTGCCGAAGGCTTGGTGGTATTGCTGAGTATGATTATGGGTCAGGAATTACCATTATTCCCAACGCAGTTGCTTTGGATCAACACCGTCTCAGCGCTGACCATTCAGTTTGCCTTTATCTTTGAGCCAGCTGAAGAATCCATCATGGTTCGTGGTCCAAGAAATGTTGCCAAGGGGATTTTAGGAAAGATGGATGTCTTTGAAATCATCTACGTGTCCATTTTGATTTCTGCCTTGGGGATTTTCACCTTTGATCGATTCGTTGATTCCGGTGTCCTGACTGCCGTCTTGGGCAGTACCATGGCAGTCAACATCATTATCTTCGGTAAAATTTTCTACCTGTTCAACATTCGAAACTCTTATCCAATTATTTCTAAACACTTCTTTGAAAATAAGATGGCGTTTATCATCATCGGAATTTTGCTGGCATTACAAGCCGCAATGATCTATATTCCGTTTATGCAGGACGTCTTCCATACCGGCAGTATCGACTTCTACTATGGCTGGATTGTCCCAACGATCGCTGGCTTCATTGTGCTGGTGGTTACGGAAATCATCAAGTTATTACGAATCCAGTATCGGAAACGAAAGGGTCAAGCAAATAAATTAAAGAATTAATGATATAAAAATGTGGGACTAAGAGCAGTGACTTCCTTGATTCATCGGAAGCTGACTACTTTTAGTCCCACTATTTGTTTCATTTATTGATTGACTTGGAGATTTTGGATTAATCGAGTGGCAACTGCAGTGGCAGAGAAGGGATTCTGGCCAGTAATGAGTTGGCCATCTTGAACCGCAAACTCGCTGTAAAAGCGTTTTTGACGCCAGTGACCACCATGTTTTTCGACTTCCGGTTTATTTAAAAATGGAACGACTGATCGTTTAGCCGCGATTGCTTCTTCGGCCGCCGTAAAACCGGTGATGGTCTTATTGGTGATCAGGTAGTCGCCGTTGCTGTCTTTAATATTCAATAGTCCAGCAACGCCGTGGCAGACTGACGTCACGAAGCCATTGTTTTGATAAATCGTGAGGGCGATTCGTTGAAGCTCTGGATTGTCAGGGAAGTCCCACATCACGCCGTGACCACCGGTGTAATAAATGGCAGTATAATCGGCAGCATTGACTTGATCGGGATTGAGTGAATTACTGAGAGCCCGTCGTTGAAAGTCGTCTGTTTCATAAACTTTCATAATTTCTTGATTCGTGTATTTCATGCTGCGTGGATCCAGTGGCACAAAACCGCCTTTTGGACTAACATAATCAACTTGAATTCCTGCGGTCTGCATCACCGCGACAAATTCAGCTGCTTCACCCAACCAAAGTCCGGTTGGATCATCAGTTCCGTGATAGTGGTTAATGTTGGTTAAAACGACCAGAATCTTCTTCATTTGGTTTCTCTCCCTGAGGTTTCAATGATTGCAGTAACGTGATCCAGTAACTGTTTCAAAGCCCTAATTTCTTTAATATCGTGTGACAGATAGTAATAATTTCTGGTACCCTCACTTCTGGATTTGATGAGATGAGCTTGTTTTAAAATTTTTAAGTGGTGAGAAACGGCTGGCCGGGACAATTTAGTGACCGCCGTTAAATCGGTCACTCGTAATCCATGGCAGGCATTTTCAGCCAGTAGTGCAATGATGATTGCCTGGCGCTTTTCATCACCGAGGGCAACCAAGAAATCACTTAAGTCTGTAAATTCTGTTTTGAGTTGGGTCAAATCCGCCATTTTGTTGATCAGGCCTTCCGCTTATATTTTTAAACCATTAAACCATCTGAACTTGAACCTGTCAAATGATTGGTTCAGACGATATGGTTGACGAAATTGAGTTGAGCAGTTATGATTCAATTCAGCAATCGTTTAAAAATTTAGACCAAACAACTGAGATGAATTTATGGGAGTAAAGTTAAATATGAAACAGCAGATGAAAGCAGCGTTAATTCGTAAATATGGTCAAGATCAGCCGGAGATTATTACTGTGCCGACGCCGCAATTAGGTGATCAAGACGTGTTAGTCAAAATCCACGCTGCCAGCATTAACCCGATTGACCTGAAAACTAAGGATGGCAACTTAAAAATGCTGCTGAAGTATCATTTGCCGCTCATTCTTGGGAGTGATTTTGCTGGCACCATTGAACAGGTTGGCGCAAAAGTGACTCGATTTAAAGTTGGTGATCAAGTTTATGGTCGGGTTCAAAAGAATCGAATCGGCACCTTCGCGGAATGGATTGCGGTGAGCCAAGCCGATATTGCCCGCAAACCAGCTAATTTAACCTTTGAACAGGCTGCAGCGATTCCACTAGTTGGCTTGACGAGTTATCAGGCCTTATTTGATGTGATGAAAATTAAGCGTGGCGACAAGCTATTGATTCAAGCTGGTTCTGGCGGGATTGGCACAATTGCCATTCAACTCGCCAAGTTGGCAGGGGCATACGTGGCAACGACAACGAGTTCCCAAAATGCCGCCTTTGTTGAGCAGCTGGGGGGCTGATGAAGTGATTGACTATCACAAAGTGCGCTTTGATGAAGCCTTGAGCGATTATGACGACGTCTTTGACACGCTTGGCGGTAAACAATTGGAGCGGGCATTTTCGATCGTTAAGCCGGGTGGCAAAGTGGTTTCACTATCAGGTTTGCCAAATGAGGCGTTCGCCAAGAGTTACGGCTTGCCAAAGTGGAAGCAGTGGTTGTTTAAGTTGGTAACTACTAAACTCTCACGACTAGAGAAAAAGAATGGGGTAGCTTATCACTTTTTGTTCATGAAGCCAAGTGGTAGTCAGCTCGCCATCCTAACGAAGCTGATCGAACAAGAAAAGATCCGACCAATTACTGATCGAATCTTCGAATTTGACGATATTCAAGCGGCGTTCAATTATTCCCAGTCACATCGGGCGAGGGGAAAAATCGTTGTCCAGATGATTGCTGATAAATAGCCTCGTGCCAACCGAAAAATGAGTTGACTGCCGACCTTTAGTTTAGACTAAAAGTTGGACTATTTCATATCTTCCGGTTTGACATTGCGGCCTTGCAGAATTGATAGGATTAAAGCCCCAATAATGATCAAAAGGGAAATGGCGAAGGCCACGTGCATGCCAAAAATGAACGTTTCCGGCTGCTTTGGCAGATAAGTGGTGACATGGAAGCCGGCCTTGATGCTCATCCCGACAAACAGCGCTGTCGTTGACAGGGCAGTCCCAGAAATCATCCCAATATTTCGGGCCAAGGCGTTTAAACTGCCAGCACTCCCCAGAGAATTCTTGGGTACCACCGACATGACAATGTCGCTGTTTGGTGACTGGAAGAGCCCGGTACCCGTTGCCATGACAATTGTGATGGCAACATAAACCCAGATGGGACTGGTCAGGGTCAGGAAAATATATAACGTTTGGGCAATGGCGACGATCAATAGGCCAGCTGAGGCAACAGTTGCTGGTGAAAATTTGTCGGCCAGCCAACCACCCAGCGGGCCGGCAAACACCATCACGACTGGGAAAATAATTAGGAGGGCACCAGCTTGACCAGCCGTCAATTGGCGGGCATCTTCAAGGTAAAATGGCACAATGACGACCGTAAAGAAATTAGATAGAAAAATGAGAATGGCTGCCCCAAGACCGTAAGTGAATGGCTTGATTTTAAATAACGTGAGGGGCATCAAGGGATTATCCGCGTGTTTTTCAGTGCGGTAAAAGCCATAGAGCGTGATAAGTGCGATTGCAAATAAGATCAGTGGAACTGGGGCAGCATAACCAATCTCTTGGCCGATGAAGACCCCAAGGAAGAGGCTGACAATTAAGATCGCAAAGTTCATGAACCCCAACCAATCAATACTGCCGGGAGTTGTTTGAAAGTTCTTGGGCATCACAATGGCTCCGAGAATCACGGCAAAGATTCCAAATGGTAAGTTGACCCAAAAGATGTAGCCCCAGGAAAGCCGGGACAGAATTAAACCGCCAAGGCCAGGACCGGCAATCGCGCCCAATGCAACGAAAGTTCCCACAAATCCCATTGCCCGGCCTCGTTCTTTGACTCCAAACGTGGAAGTGGTAATCCCATAAGTGTTTGACAGAGTCATCGCTGCGCCAGTGCCTTGAATCACTCGGCCAACTAATAAGAATGGAAAGTTGATCTGAAGCCCAGATAGGAAAGACCCCAACAAGAAGACGATCGTTCCAATTCGAAAGACTTTTACCTTGCCATAAATGTCACCCAGCTTGCCAAAGAATAGTAGCAAGGCCGTTAACACAATCAGATATGAAGAAACGACCCATTCAATTTCATTCATTGGGACTCTGAGCTGTTTGGCCATCAACGGCATAGCAATGTTGACGATGCTGGAATCCAAATTGGACATGAAGGCGAAGGTACCAATCGAAACTAGAATCCACCAGCCGTTTTTTTGCGTTTCTGATTTTGGTGCGGGGGTGTTGTTCATCGAAAACCTCTCCTTTCACTTGTTTAATGATTGAGTCCATTATGAAACAAAATTTGCGAAAAGAGAGAAAATTTGCTTGTGGTCCTTGGGCAATGGGTAATCAACGTGATTGGTGAAATTTTTACAGAAAAGAATGGTACCAGTGATGGGTAATCTCATCACTGATGCCATTCTTTAGGTGGATTGGTTGCAAACGTGTTCTTCCAAGCAGGAATCTCCATGTAAGCACCTGCCCGAAAAATTCCAAACCCAGGAATTTTCTCGTCCAGGCGACTTACACTCCGATTTCTAACCGCTTGGCTTCACACTCTAATCTGTTCTCCACGTTTCAAAGAACTGCACATTTTTACCCAGATAATCCATGGCGTCCTTTGCCAATTGATCCGCCTGCTTTTTGGCTTCCTCTTCGTCCAAATTGTAATAGTCACGCAAGAAGCCTTCACCGATATTATGGAACTTGTTCTTGCGGCCAAAGCCATTATCCTTGAACAAGTCATCCATCTTAGTTAAGTCATCCTTTGCGGTGTCATAAACTAATTGAGAAAGATTCTTGTTGGGATCCAAGAGGGTTGCCGCGTATGTCACGATAAATTCATCCATATCGAGCATAATTTCTTTTTTCATGTTTTTCTTTGCCATTATTATTTTTCACCTCATCATTTAGTTTAATGCATTTGGATCGTTATGACCAATCTTACTTTTGATTAATGGTGCATCTTAAACTCTAGGTACAAATCATTATACTGTTGCACCTTCGTTGGGCTTAAGTTGCTGTAAACCTGCAAGCGGTCCAAAACTTTCTGTGGTGGGTAAAATTGTTTGTCGTTTCGAACGGACTTTGGCAACAGCTTCAACGCTTGATTATTAGGGGTTGAATAGCCGATATATTTGGCGTTTTGAGCCGCATTTTCCGGTTTGTTCATGAAGTTTAGGAACGCGTAAATGGCTTTGAAATGTTTGGCGGTCTTTGGAATGACTAAATTATCGAACCACATGTTGCTGCCCTCGGTTGGGACAACGTAGTGCAGGTGAGAATTTTGTGACATCATTTCGGATGCCTCACCAGACCAGTCAACTGCAACTGGGGCTTCGCCTTCCGCCATATACATTTTGATTTCATCGGCGACAACGGCTTTCACATTTGGTGATAAGCGGTTGAGCTTATTTCTGGCCGCCAGCAAATTTGCCGTCTTTGTCGTGTTGACGGACTTACCCAACGAAATCAGTGAGAAACCCATGATGTCCCGGGCTGAATCGATGAGCATGATGCCGTCCTTATATTGAGGCTGCCATAATTGATTCCAATGTTCCAGCGAACCGGGCTTGACATCTTGATCGTTATAAATGATTCCCAAAGTTCCCCAGAAATAAGGGATTGAGTAACGGTTGCCAGGATCAAAGCTCTTATTCATGAATGAGGAGCCATAATTTTGCATGCCGGTTAGTTTGGACTTGTCCAGTGGAATGAGCATATGATCAGCTTTCATTTTCTGGACCATGTAGTCACTTGGAACGGTCAAATCGTAGTTGGTGCCACCTTGTTTAATCTTGGTATACATGGCTTCGTTACTATCAAAGGTTTCGACATTGACATGGTAGCCGGTTTCTTTCTGGAATTTCGTCAGCAGGGCTGGGTCGATATAATCGCCCCAATTGTACAGGTTGAGTACCTTGCTTCCGGAATCACCGGTAGATTTGGTGAGCTCATGGCTGCCATATCCCAGTCCAGCACAGAGAACTAGAATTGTGATGATCGTAATGACAAATTTTTTCATCGATCAGGCACCTCCACTCTGTCCAACTTGCGGCCACTGGAAAGGTTGTGGTTTTCGATCAGATAATAAATGCCAACTAAAACCAGTGAGAAGATAAACATGATGCCAGCTAATGCATTGATTTCTAAACTGATCCCTTGGCGAGCTCGTGAGTAAATCTCAACTGACAACGTGGTAAAGCCGTTACCTGTGACGAAGAAGGTAACCGCAAAATCGTCTAGCGAGTAGGTGATCGCCATGAAAAACCCGGCAATAATCCCGGGTTGGATAAATGGCAGGGTGATTTTGCTGAGGATTTGAGTTGAAGTGGCCCCTAAATCCATTGCGGCATTAATCAGGGATGGACTCATCTCATCCAGCCGTGGCAAAACCATTAACAGGACAATTGGAATTTCAAAGGCGATGTGGCTTAGAAGTACTGACCAAAAGCCAAGTGGCAATTTCAACGCCGTGAAAAAGATCAGAAAACTGGCACCGATAATTACATCCGGCGAAACCAACAGGATGCTGTTTAACGACAACAAGGTTTCCCGCTGATGGCGCCGCTTGGTATTATGAACGGCGATAGCGCCCATCGTCCCGATAATGGTTGAAAATAGTGAGGATAATAAGGCAATTAAAATCGTATCCAGAAAAATGGCTAACATGCGTTTATCGGCAAACAATTCGCCATAGTGGCTCAACGTGAAGCCATCGAAATTGGCCATGGTAGTGCCCTTACTAAAGGAATAAATAATCAGATAGAAGATTGGCATGTACATCAGTAAAAACACGAAAATAATATAGAATTTGCCGAGCTTTGAGGCGCGATTATCCATCATGACCGCCTCCCTTTACGTTTGGTATTGGTGAACAGCATGACAACCACCATCGAAATGATCAAGACGACCCCAATTGTTGAACCCATTCCCCAATTCATAGTAGTGAGAAAATGTTCCTCAACCGCAGTTCCCAGAGTGATGATTTTATTACCACCGATTAATCTGGAAAGCATGAAGAGTGATAGTGAAGGGATGAAGACAATTTGAATGCCGGATTTAATGCCGGGCATGGTCATCGGGATGATAATTTTGGTTAACGTCTGCCACTTGGTCGCTCCTAGGTCACTGCTGGCGCGAATGTATGAGTCGCTGATGTCGGTCATTGAATTGTAGATTGGCAAGATCATAAATGGAATTTGAATGTAGGCAGCGACCAAAATAAAGCTGGCATCCGTGAAGAGCATTTGTTGGGCGGGAATTCCGAAAAATTCAAATAGGTTGTTGACTAAACCGTCTCGGCTCAGTAACCCAATGAAGGCATATGCCTTGAGCAGCAGGTTGATCCACGTTGGCAAAATGACTAGCAGAATCCATAAATCCCGGTGTTTAAGTCGACTGATGACCAGGGCCATTGGATAACTGATTAGGATCGAAATGACCGTGATCAAAAATGCGTACAACACAGAATTGGCAGTCATTGTCAGATAAGTCCCGGATTCGAAGAACACCCGATAATTGGAGAAAGTGAATTGATGGTGAATATCAAAAAATGAATAATAGATAATTAGGGCAACCGGCGCGATCACGAACATCGCCAGCCATAGAATGTATGGGGTGTAAAAAAGACCTTTAAAACTTTTCTTCATCGCCATTGCCACCCCCTAATCTTCATAACTTTCAAGCCGGCTGTTAAATTTGGCTTCTGACTCATTGTAACGCATGATGTGCATGTCGTTTGGCCCGAACGTGAGGCCTACAATTGAGTTATCTTTAGTGGCATTGGTTGAATGAATCAACCATTCGTTGCCTTGTTCATCGTAGGCGAGGATTTCGTAGTAGTCACCCCGGAAAAGCTGCGTGTCGACTTTGACCTGCAGCTTGCCCTTTTCGGGGGTTGTGATAACCAAATCTTCCGGTCGAATAACAACTTCAACTGGTTCGTTTGGCCGCATTCCGGCATCCGAACATTCAAATTGATGACCAAGAAAAGCGACTTGGAAGTCGGCGACCATTTTGCCGGGGATAATATTGCTTTCCCCGATGAAATCGGCGACAAAGTGATTAATGGGTTCATCGTAGATATCGACGGGATCTCCTTTTTGAAGGATTTCTCCCTTGTTCATCACGAAGATTTCATCACTCATTGCTAAAGCCTCTTCTTGGTCGTGGGTGACAAACAGGAACGTAATCCCAAGTTGCTGCTGGAGTTCCCGCAGTTCGTACTGCATGTCCTTTCGCAACTTGGCGTCTAAGGCCGATAACGGCTCATCTAACAGCAAAACTTTAGGCCGGTTAACAATTGCCCGAGCAATCGCGATTCGCTGCTGTTGGCCGCCTGAGAGCTCTGAAATTTCCCGGTTGGCGTACTTTTCAAGCTGGACCATCTTAAGCGCGTCATGAACGCGTTGTTCGACTTCGTCTTTTTTGATGTCGTGAACGACTAACCCGAAAGCAACGTTTTCAAACACGTTCATGTTTGGAAATAGGGCGTAATCTTGGAATACAGTGTTTAATTGGCGTTTATTAGCTGGAATATCATTAATTCGTTTGCCGTCGAAGAGAACTTCACCGGAAGTGACTTCGGTAAAGCCGGCAATTGATTGTAAGATGGTGGTCTTCCCACAACCGGAAGGCCCCAATAGTGTGTAGAATTCCCCCTGATTTAATTTGAAACTAATGTCTTTGAGAGCTGTAAAGCCGTCGTCATAAGTTTTGTAAACGTCTTTTAGTTCAACAATGGTTTTGCTCAATGGTTTCCCTCCTAAAATAAGTGAGCGAAGTAAAGCGGTTAGAAGTCGGAGTGTAAGTCTCCATCGAGGGAAATTCCCGATTCTGGAATTTTTCTCGATGGTGCTTACATGCAGACTTCTGCTTTACGCAGCTGTCCTAATGCAAGTGAGCGGATCCAAGCGGTTAGGGATCGGAATGTAAGTCTCCTTGAACAGAAATTCTGGTTTTGGGAATTTTTGTTCGAGGTGCTTACATGCAGATCTCTGCTTTACGGAGCCTAAAGACAAGTAAGTGTCGCTAGGCGCTTATATGGAAATTTATGCCTAGCAGAGCCATAGCTGTCCTAACAAGCGAGCAGATCCAAAAAGCCACCACTCAGCCCCAACTAAGACTTTCGCCATCATCCGCCACAATGTGAACACATCAATTATACCGATCATGACCGATCCACCACAAGCGAAACGACTAGTGCCCGGATGCCCGGTGATTGCTGCTGCCCTTCATTTTATGCACGCGGCGTTTGAATCTTGGTTGGGCATTATCTGCAACAAACCGGAAGTGGACCATTTTGCCATTAAAAGGCTTGCCGCTAAGTTTGATTTGCAGCCAGTTATTCATGACAGCTACCATCGAATGAATTGACTCAACTCGGGATTGAACGCCCTCCTTGGTTGCTGCCGCTAAGATATCTGTCTTTAACCGATTAACCAAATTTTGGTGATAATCGACAAGTTCTTGGGTCAGCGGCGCGTCTTTGTATTTATTAAACAGCATTTCGATTTGTCGCATCGCATCTTTTGAATCTTGGGGAGTATAATATCTATCAGAATTGGCCATTACTTTGCTTCTTTCTTATAAGTAAGTGTGAAATATAGGTTTCACTTGCTATTTTACGTTACAATAATATAGATTAACAGGTTGATGGAGGAACTCAATAAAAATGAAAACAATTCTTGCAATTCACACGGGCGGCACAATTTCGATGTCGCAAAACGAAAAAGGCGAAGTGGTCCCAAATGACGAGAACCCAATTGCTGATCAACAGGTGATCCTACAGGGCCGAATTAAATTGATCACCGACGGACTATTCAATTTGCCATCTCCACACGTGACCCCAGCTGTGATGTTAAAAATCAAACAGCGGATTATGAAAGCAATTGATGACGGTATCGACGGGGTCGTCATTACCCATGGAACGGATACGTTGGAAGAAACCGCGTATTTTCTGGATTTAACGTTGCCAAACACAATTCCAGTGGTGCTAACGGGGGCCATGCGTTCCTCAAATGAAATTGGTTCAGATGGGTTGTACAATTTTCGGAATGCCATTATGGTGGCGGCAACTGATGAATCTTATGGCAAGGGCGTGCTGGTTGTGATGAATGATGAAATTCACACGGCCAGATATGTGACCAAAACCCACACGACCAACGTGGCGACATTTAGAACGCCAACATTTGGACCAATTGGTATTGTAACCCAAAACAAGGCAAAATACTTCCAAGAATTGATTCGAACGGAAGTCGCTGATATTAATCACGTCGTCAGTGGGGTGTTTTTGATTAAGGCATACGCTGGAATGGATGGCGAACTGTTTGATGCCATCAATAAACCAGAAACGAAAGGCTTGGTAATCGAGGGGCTCGGTGCCGGAAATTTGCCGCCACAAACCTTACCCGCAGTTAAACGACTCATTGACAACAAGATTCCAATTGTTTTAGTTTCCAGGTGTTATAACGGGGTTGCCCAAGACATCTACGATTATGAGGGTGGCGGCATCCAGTTGAAAAAGATGGGAACCATTCTATGTCAGGGATTGAATGGTCAAAAGGCCCGGATTAAATTACTAGTGGGAATTAGCGATGGATTAAAAGGAAAGCGGCTGGCAGAGTTTGTCAGCAATGCAATTTCATAATCCTGGATTGGACTGAAAGAAACAGTATTTATTTTGTGGAGCGGTTTGTTTCTATGTAAGCTGAATTTTCGTCCTAATCAATTAGTCACAGCAATTAAGAAAATCCATTTATAGAGAGAAGGGACAAAACACATTGAAAACCATTTACGACAAATTGCGGGCAGCTCAGATTGACGAACTGCTGATTAACGCATTTCAAAAGGATAGTGACATTGTTTATACCGGGATTATTCAGTATTTGAGTTCCAAAGATTTTATTATGATCACGTATAACGACTATGGGCTTCAAGACGGCGAAGTGTATCTCAAGATTAGCTCAGTTAAGCAAATTGAAACCGATAGTTACGATTTGGCGAATATGAAGGAACGAATTGCCTTTGATGAATCGCATCATATGGCTGTAAATCCGCCGTTTGACATGCCGATTAAGATGAGTGATTCACTGTTCGACCGGGTTATCAAAACTTTGCATGAAGATCAGCGGGTCTCACTGATTATTACCAAGGACGCTGATAAATTAAAATACAACGAAGGCTTGATTGACGAGGTGCAACCCAATGGCGTCGCCTTTCAAAATATCAATAAATATGATTTCTCGAAACGACCGAAATATGTGATTAAATTTACTGACATTCGGGGGATTGAATTTGGCGGCACGGAATTGCAACTGTTGCAGGATGTGTTGCCAGTGATTAAACCTGCTAATCACGTTGACGACGTTGTGATTGCGGATTTGACTGCCTTTAAAAACCGAGCCACCCAATTGCGAAAGGATGGCAGTTGGCTCATTGTCGATACCAATGATGACCGCAAATATTTCTACGTCGGCAAAATTATCGCAAACAACGATAGCGAGGTTGTCATGCTCGTTGTGGATATGAACGGGCGATTTGGCGGGTATGTCTGGATTCGTTATGATGATATTCGCCGGCTGATTGTGGACGCCGATTATCTGCGGGTCGTCGAAAAATTTGTCGCTGCTAATCAACAGGCAAAAGATTTTGCTCTCCCCGTGTTAAACGCTGACCGCGCATTTGATAATGCGGATAACATCTTGGTCAACATCATTACTCAAGCAATTAATTATCGCAATGTGGTTCGATTTGAAACCAGCGATGAAGAAAACTTCGTTGGCTATCCAATGTCCCTAGATTTTAAAACCGGCGTTCTCGACGTTGAATTGCTGGATGTCGATGCTGAAGGTGAGTCGCAGACCAAACAAGTTGGGATTGAGACGATCCGCGAGATGGCCTTTGATTATTTGAAAGCCTTCTTGGCGGAAAATGAAGTTGACTAATCGAGCCTGGCGGTCAAGTGAGTGGGGTGATAGATGATGGCCAATGGTTTTGCATACTGTCCATATTGTGGGGCTAAGTTAGCTGCTAATGATGTGGTTTGTCCCAATTGTGGTAAGAAACTGCCAAAGCAGGAGCAGCACAAGCCCTCGTACAATCAACTGTTCAGTAATCCTTACAAAGAGGGGATGAAACGGTATCATCAAGATCGAGGAGATCTGAAACAGCCTAAACGTTCATCGTTTTGGCAGCGCCTCTTTCATAAGCAGCCTTGAAGCGAAGCCACGGTATAAGGCCTTCGTTTATCTTGAATTGCTTTCAGATTGATAAATCTTGTGACAAACAATTAAACAACTGATTCTAAAAGTTAAAGCAGGTAGTGTCGTCATTCAAAAACTGGAATGACTGCGCTAGCTGCTTTAATTTTAGGATTAGGACAAAGTTGCCAATTTCTAAATTTCAGGCAAATTTCTTATGAAAACTATAATAATAATGTATAATTTAGTTGGATGGGAGAGTTTGGTTTAGGGTAGTAAGTGCTTGGACTTGCTTACTTTCTAGGACAGCTGCTCTAGGCAGAAATTTCCACATAAGCACCTCAATCATAAATCCTCAAAACCAGGATTTACGATTGAGGAGACTTATGTTCCAATTTCTAAGCGCCTAGCTCCGCTCACTTGTATTAGGACAGCTCCTCCAAGCAGGGATCTGCATGTAAGCACCTTGAACAAAAATCCCCAAAACCGGAATTTCTGTTCAAGGAGACTTACATTCCGATCCCTAATCGCTTGGATCCGCTCACTTTTTAGGAGGTACATTATGGGAAAATTAGACGGCAAAGTTGCGATCATTACCGGTGCATCTCAGGGGATGGGCGCAAGTCACGCAAGATTATTTGTTGATGAAGGCGCGAAGGTTGCAATTACTGATATTAACGAAGAAAAGGGAAGCGCGTTAGCTCAAGAACTTGGCGACAACGTGATTTTCTTGAAGCAGGATGTATCGAATGAAGACAATTGGAAAGATGTGGTGAATGCTACAGTCGATCAATTTGGCTCCTTAGACATTTTGGTTAATAACGCCGGAATTAGTTTCAATAAACCACTGGAAGCCATTACTGTGGATGACTACATGAAGATTTTCAAGATTAACCAGCTATCAGTCTTTTTAGGGATGAAATATGCTTCACCTGCAATGAAAAATGGTGGTAGTATCGTTAACATTTCTTCGATGAATGGATTAGTTGGTGGTGCAATTGGCTACACGGACACCAAGTTCGCTGTTAGAGGAATGACGAAAGCTGCTGCTCTGCAATTGGCACACGCAGGAATCCGGGTTAATTCAGTGCACCCAGGCGTCATTTCCACGCCGATGATTCACCAAGGTGATAGCGAAGCAGTTATCAAAGAATTTGCCAAAGCCATTCCACTACAGAGAGTGGCAGAACCGGAAGAAGTATCAAAGATGGTCCTGTTCTTGGCATCAGATGATTCCAGCTATTCAACAGGATCAGAGTTTGTGGTAGATGGTGGACTGACTGCTCAGTAAAATTCGAGGCACTCCCAACTAAAAAAGATGATCCAAAGCAAACAAATTTCTGTTTTGGGTCATCTTTTCATTTTTTAAATAATGATTGCTGAAACTTTTTGTGATGATAGTGGTTGACTTGCGGTTGTGGTATGGCCGAATGGTGCGCCACCAAGCAGAAACTTCCATGTAAGCTTCCTTAGCAAAAGCCCAAGCTCGTAATTTCTGTTAAGAGAGTCTGACAAGCCAGGTTTGCTTGGCTTCACATCCTTAATTAACGAACCACCGCTTCTATCGTTCTCTTCTCATCTGGAGTCGGTTCTGATTCCATCGATTTGATATCGTGGAGGCGTTCAACGGAAATGTGCAAGTTAAATGCTAACGCAGTATCAGGCATGTCGTTTTTCTTTTGGTAATTAATAATTTCTTCAGCTAAGGTACTAAATTGTTCTGCCATCATAATTCCTCCATTTGATAAACCTCGTGTTGCCATACATATATTATAGCAATAAAAAGCAAATCGGCACACATTAACGATGCTTTAACCCATATTCCATGACCGCAGCGATAATGGCAACGATAATAATTGCCACCCATAAGTTGTTGGTTTGGATATAGAAGTAATACAGTAACCCCAATGTGACCACTGCTTCACCAAGGTATCGTTCAATGCGATTGGGCAATGACAGAAACGCTAAGCCTAACAGAAAAGTAATACTACCGGTTAAAACGGTCTTGCCGCTGTCCAGGGACATAAACTGATTAAATAGTCCGAACAGGTCGATCATTACGCCGACAACTAATGCAAAAATGCCGAACGCAAATGCAAACATGTTTGCCCGCATTCTAAACGCCTTCTTCCTAAATGTGTTCTGCCAAACAGTGATGAAATGCACATAAACCGCTCAGCCGCACACTCTTTCTACTCTCGCATTTAATTATAATGCAAAATAGAAAATTCAGGAATAAAAGCTTTCAATATCTGATGAAGAATAATAGAACTTGCACAATCCCAAACAGGCCAATAAACCAAACCCAGTCCATTCTGGTAATCTTAATCACTCGGTAATGGGTTCTTCCTTGGTCTTCCACGAAGCCATGGGACGTCATCGCTTCGGCCAGATTTTGTGACCATTGAATCGATGATAAGATCGCTTTGAAGTACAATTTGGGTGACCAGAAGTGAAGGGCCTCGCCGCGCATCAACGCGGAAGTTTTAATGATCTGGACTTCTTCGTTGATTTTGGGCATCAGGTTAAAGGCAGCCAGGACGCCGTATGCAAATTTGGAGGGTAACCGAAAATCCTGCTCCAACGTTAATGCTAAATTGGTGATGCTGCTTGTCAGTGTAAAAGTTGCTCCAAGAAATACGTAGGCGTAAATTCGAGTAAACAGGATCCAAGCAAAATGGATACCAGCGCTCCCGTAAAGCCATTGGGAAACAAATAATCCAAGGGCAGGGAATAACGGCCAGAAAATTAAGCCAATTAACGCTTTGAAGGTTACCCGATTAAAGAGAATGTAAATGAAGCTGACACCGATGAGGATCACATTGACAATCAACGACTGGGTAAACGAAATTTCTAGGGCAATTGCCATCACTAATAGTAACTTTAATCCAGGATTCATTTGATAACCTCCTGGTAAGTCAGATTTTGATCCGCAAAGTTTGCGTGATAGTCGATGAGGGTATCCAAACCGGACAGTTGGTGAGAAATAATAATTTGGGTCTGGTGAAATTCCTGCTTGGACCGGTTTAAGAAGCCGACAACGACCTCTAGCGAATGATAATCCAATCCTTTGAATGGTTCATCCATCAAGAGGACCGGCGGATTCATGATTAACATTTCGATGATCTGTAGCTTTTTCTTTTGGCCTTCACTTAATGAATAAACGACTTGGTCATCACGGCCGTCAATGCTGAGTTCTTTGAGCATCGTTTGAACATCATCGATTGAGTAGGCTTGATTTGTCCTGTTCTTAAGAGATAAATCAAGTTCCTCTTTAACGGTAATATTCAAAAATTGATTTTCGGCATCCTGAAATAGCAGCGTGACATTTTTAGCGTATGGCAACGGCCGAATTTTCTGGATGTTCTTGCCAGCAAAGTCGATTTCGCCATTATACGGCAACAATTTGGTCAGCGCGTTAAATAATGTCGACTTGCCAATTCCATTGGCGCCAGTGATCAAAGTGGTCTTTTCTTTACAGAACTTAAAGTCACCCAGCTTCAATAACAGTGAATGGTGCGGTTGGAGTTTAAAATCCTTGATATTAATGATTGACGGAGCGGCCTCAGTTGGGATCGCAACTTGCTTATTAATTGTCTGCGTGTTTTTAAAATTATCGAAGAAGTGTTGGGCAGATTGTGAATCTAACAAACTAATGTGATGCGTATCCGGATCGAGATAATAGAACTCGTCAATGACACCTTTGTAATCGTTAAGGTCATGGTCTGCGAGGATAATGGTTTTCCCGTGTTCCACTTGAAGCTGTTTGAGCTTTTTGATCAGATCCAATCGTGAATCTGGGTCGATGCTGGCAAACGGCTCATCCAAAACGATTACCGGTGGATCCATCGCAACGATGCAGGCTAATGCCACCCGCTGCTTTTCCCCACCGGACAAGGTATTGATAACCCTGGAGCGTAACTGTTTGATGCCACAAAAATCTAATGCGTGGTTGATAATCCCATCTATCTTGGCAGGATCCACCAGCATATTTTCCAGCACAAAGGTCAGCTCATGGATGACAGTGTCCATGGCAAACTGTTGGTTGGGGTTTTGAAACATCATCGCAACCGAATGGCTGATTTCGTTGCTTGGAATTTGTTTGATATCCGTGTCACCGAACTTGATGCCTCCCAGAGCATCGTTGCCAATAAAATGCGGATACAATCCAGCAATAAAATACAGGAGTGTTGATTTCCCACTGCCGGATGGACCGGTCAGTAAAGAAAAATGGTTGTGTTTAAAAGTTACGTCCACGTCGTTCAATACCTTGACGGTGCTGCCGGGGTATTCATAAGTGAAGTGGTCAATCAAGACGTCAGTCATTATCAGAACTCCTAGCGGTTAAAGTGAAAATGCGTTACTACGATCCAAAAGACGAACAATCATCTTGGTTAAAACACCACCAAAAATGAAGGTTGAGATGTAACGAGTGACAAAGAGTGCCAACAATAGTGGAATGCCGAATTTGTTGTAGCCATTCTTAATCACGTCCCAGGCGAAGGTCACAACAACGGTGGTGAAAATTGAGGCGTTCAAGCCAACCCAGTCGTAACGCTTGTAGCCAGTGAAGGCGAATCCAAGTTCGGAACCAATTCCTTGAACCAAGCCAGAGATAAAGGCACCGGCACCCCATTGGCCACCAAGAAAGACTTCAACGGCAGCTCCGAGAAATTCACCAACAAAAGCAGATCCGAAAGTCCGAACCACAAAGCCAGTCAATGGGCCGGCCATACACCACAATCCCATTAAGAGATCATTGGCAAAGGGGGCAGCACCAATTGGTGTGAGTACAACGGTTAGCGCTGTATAGAGGAAACCAGCTCCCCAAAAAATAATTCCAGTAAAAATAGCAATCAAAGCAATTAGGATAATGTTACGAAGCGTCCATTTGCTTTGATGTTCCCGATTAGTAGCGGGTTGAGTCTTGTTATCCATGAATAATGCCTCCAATATGATATTTCACCCAATTATCTGGAGTGCCAAACGACTTGGTGTTGGCAAGAGGTGTCTGCTGGTAAGACCGGGCTCACTCGGTCACCGAAAAACCATCAGAGCATTCAAAAAAGCCAGCGCAAAACTTGAAGTTTTACCCTGGCTGCGAAATTCATCTATTGCAAATAATCCATTTGGATACAACGGAAGTATGCTCCCTTCGCTGGTACTGACCAGATCAGGTTCGATGGGTTTTTCTCAGCCTTTAGGCACCCCAGATAAGTTGTATGATTAAATTTAGTATACTAAATATAAAAGCAATTTACAAACTAATTCACGACATTGTAGAATGAATGTATGGAAACAACGAATGATCAAACTGAAATAACAGGAGGAATTGGCGTTGGTTAAAGTGATTGCAAGCGACATGGACGGCACGTTTTTAAATGATGAGGGCACCTTTGATAAGCAGGCGTTTCAAGCTCAACTTGATGAAATGAAAAAGCAGGGGTTGCACTTTGTTTCGGCAAGCAGTAATCAGTATCAACACCTGCTTGAATTGTTTAAAAACGTTTCTGGACCGATTTCGTATATTTGTAACAATGGGGCGTTGGTCGTTGATGAACGTGGCGTGATTGTGACCGAAGAGATTATTGACCATCTCGTTTTAAGAAAAGCACTCGAGTACCTCGAATCCGAATCACTTTATGCGGGCGCCGAGATTATTTTGGTTGGCAGAAACGGCACCTATTGTAACTTGCCGGCTGATTCAAAACGCTTTAAGGCTTCCCAGTATTTTTACGAAAACATGCAGTCGATGCGTGATTTGAAATTGGTGTTTGATTCAATTTACAAGCTTGATATCACTTGGGAAGCTGGTGGGGTCGTTAAACGCCAAGATGAGTTTAACCACAAATTTAGCGGCCAACTTGCGGCCACGTCTTCTGGCATGAATGGGCTGGACGTCATGGTCGACGGTATCAGCAAGCTTAGTGGTCTCCAGACCCTGTTGGCTGATTGGAACCTGTCGTTTGGGGACGTTGCCGCATTTGGTGATAACGGCAATGACTTTGAGATGATTGAGGCAGCTGGCGAGGGCTATGCAATGAAGAATGCCGCTGAAGACTTGTTATCCCGAGTTGATTTGGTGACGGATGAAACTAACGAAGAACAGGGCGTTCAAAAGCAGATTGCCAAATATTTAGGCTAGAAATTTGGCCGTGTTGGGATAATTGGCAATGAGTTGTGGCAGCGAGAAACTGAAAACTTGGTTGTCGTCATGATATTTGAAGAAATAAGTCTGATTGGTTGAATCTAAAATTGAAATGTAATGGGTATAATTAAAATTGGGATGGGCATTCATTGTCTGTTGATAAGGGATAGCAACCGCATTTAAGACATTAAACAAGCGGTTTCGAGCCACAAACTGATTTGGGGCCGGTGAATTCCCGAGCTTAACGACTGCCGCTTCAAGGAATCGCGAAGTTGGCGTGTTGGTGGCTGCGGGGATTTGCTGATTCAAGACAAGACGTCGGGATTGCTGGACTAAGCTTTCTTTATTTGAGGATCCGTTTAGCTCCTTGGCAAGCCGCCGCATGTGTTCGGGATAAGTTGGCGAATTGGTCAGGACACCGATGGAATCGGCAATGATTTCCATGCCATTTTGAGTTGGTTCAATAATTAATGTTTGCCCAGTTTGGTCGGTCAAAATCCAGTGAAACGAAAAAACTTCTTGGCCCGCAAGCCAATTTTTACCAATCAGGGCAACGTCTGAAAGCTCGTTTTTCACGGCTTCGATTGAATTATGTTCGCCGAGAACCCAAGGCAGGAAATCCTGTGGGGTGAGGTTCAACTTTTCTGGGACTTCATTAGCCAGATAGTGTGCTTTGAGCGGAAACATGAGCTCGGCGCAACTTAAGCCGGCAATGTTAACGCCATCGGCTATCAAAATATCGATGCGGCTTTCATGACGACCACCGCCGACGTATGGGTATTTAAGTGGTCGCTTGCCCGCGAGTGCAGTTTGGTAACTGGTTTGATTGATGAGAGTTGGATGCCACTTGGCCTCTATTGGGAAGTCCATGGTGCGGCCGAGAAGCGCATGATGATTATTTGATTGAATGGTTAAGCTGGTGCACATGTGAGGTCACCTCGATGAGTTTTCGAAATGGATGAATGGCATTTAAGAATGTTAGAATGGATTTAGTTCCAAGTTTAGAGTCGGACTGTTTCATCAAGTGATCGTTGGCGTATAAGCACCTACTGGAAAAATTCCAAAACCGGGAATTTCTTCCAAAGAAGACTTACACTCCGATTGTTAATCGCTTGTTTTCGCACTCTGATTGAAATGTGCTCAATCAAGCGGCGACTTGCATATAAGCACCTACTGAAAAAATTCCAAAACCGGGAATTCTCCCAGTAGGCGACTTATATTCCAGTCGCTAACCGCTTGTTTTCGCACTCTTAATTAGTGTAAACTAAACTCAATAACAAGTAAAAAGGGGAATCAGTTATGAAATCCGCCTGGAATTTGATTGGTATGGGGCTTTGGCTCATCTTGATTTTTTATTTGGTTTGGATGATCCACGATATGCGGGCCCGCCGGTTGAAATTAATAGTGACAACTAAAAAAAGCTTCACTTGGCAAAACTTTAGCATCTCCTGTGGTGAGATTGTCGTCTTTTTGTTGGCTGTTTGGGGGATGTCGTACGCGACATTTTTCCAAGACGTTGCCAAAATGGATCAAAGCCGGGTGACGACCAGTTACGAGTACAAGCCATTGATCATCCAATACAAGAACGACCAATCGGACTACGTGCAAGTGCAAAATGGTTCCGGTCGAAATCCTGTTCAAAACTATACATACTACGTGGAAGGCGGTAAATATCAAGTTAACAGCTTAAACGCGACGGTGGTCTATGGCAAGAGCAACCTGAACCTGCAAGCTGAAACCTACAAGTGGAACAAGGAGTGGTTGAACCATCTGGACGATCGATATCAACATGCTTGGGTCGCAACCGTCACAGCCACTTATAAGAAAAACTGGTTTAACGGAATCGGCCTGCATGCTGGCCGTCAAGCCAACCGATTTAGTTTGATCCGAATTCCGGATCGGTCATTCATGGAAGTTCAGAGTACAAAGACAAACGGGTAGCATTGGCGCTTTTTTCCAATAAGAAGCTCGGAATACTCAACTGTTGGGTTCGATCAAATTAATGACAATTAAAAGCCATGACAACTACCTGCTGCCGTGGCTTTCTTTTACATTTATTCAAACAAGTTGCGATTTTCCCACAAATTTAGTTCATATCCACCTTATCTGCCGTTTTGAGGCCCAGGACACTTGCCGCAATCTTATCAGCTGTCTGGAGGTTGATATCGTTAACTCCCGGACGGGGGCTGGCGTTTGTGGCAAACCTCAATCCTTCTAAGGGGACACCCCAAATATACACGTTGGGCTGTTTGGCACCGCCCTTATTAATCAGCTGATCGGAGTCAGGCTGAACATCAACTGCTGCCAGACCGACATCCTGGTCGTTGACTTTGAGAGTTTTAGTGCGCGCCAATTGATTGTCAACCAAGCTTTCCAATAAAGGATTGGCTGTAATCGTTAAGTCGGGTTTTGGTACTCTGGCTTCAAGGACTGCGGTGGATTTGTACACATCGGTGTTCCGTTTCGGTGAAGCTGTGACGTACCAGCCATTCTGTGTTTTTAATTCCATCCCTGGAGCTAAAATTGTGACCAGGCCACTGCGGATCAGAGCGGATAATTGTTCACTCCGCAAAACGGGGGCACCAACTGATAAGAAACTGATGACTGAACCAAATTCATCTAAGAATTTGTTCACGTAATCTTCGTTTGAGAATCGATTCTCCGCGATAATCTTTCTGAAAGCTGGCCGGAAATCGCGCAATAGCTCAAGTGCCGAGGACGTTGGGCCAGTTTTAGATCCCGCTTCAGCATCTGGAATGACTCGGCTGAGCCAGTTGATTAACACAGATTGGTAATCTTCAGTGCCAATTACTTGGACATCTTTAAATGGATTAACAATGTAGTCCCAATCAAAGATATCTTCTTCTTGAAAACCGAACGCGGCCAGCACAGCCGGTCGATTGTCAGAGTTGATGAACCGGTCTTTGAAATCAGTGGCACTCTTGTATGGGAACTTGTCGCGAATGAGCAAACTGTAATAAACCAGGTCGAGGTCGAGCTTTAACAATCGCATGAATTCCGCAAAGGGCAGTTTGCCATCAACGGAAACTTGATCCATGTTCGCTGCCGTTAAAAAGACCGGCTGAGCTTGTTCACCGTAACCTTTTTCGCTGATTGCCTTTGGATAATAAGGGATCCCTCGACGAGAGCCCGCGATGATTCGAGGTTCTCTGCCAGTTGGCTGGTAGGATAAGCTGCCATCGTCGTTTTTCATATAGGTCCCACCACGGCCAAGCGTCAATTCAGACACGTAGTCGTAAAAACTTAACCCAAGCCCGCGGATGATAACTGGTTCACCGGCAGGGATGTCGTTGAGGTTAGCATCACCTGGGTGGGTTGGGGAGATGTAGGTTAATTTATTTTGTTGGGCATAGGTTGCCAACTGCTGCTCCTCGTCGTTGAGGTAGTTGTCTTGTTGGCCCAGGCTCATGACCACTTTATCAAAAGCATATTGGTGATCATCCGTCTTCAATGTGATACGCTGATTGGCATTGTATTGCAAATCCACAACTTCCGCTTTTTCAACGGTGACGGTTGATTCAATTGGGCACTGATTCATTAGTTCGCTGAAGAACCACCTGATGTAGGCGCCATATAAAACTCGGGGCGCATAATCTCGGCCGTCTAGATTACTAGCGGCTGTCTTGACTTCGCTTGGGTAGCCATTAGCAGTTAAGTAGTCCTGCGCCTCAGAACTGGCAGCCCACTCAAAAAGCGATGGGCCATCATAGACTTTGCTGGTCATATTAACCGAAGCGTCTGTGAAGAGGGTGATTTGGTCGGCAGGGGTGTTCATGATTAAGCCGTCCCACTGATCTTTGCGCCAAACCCGACCGCCGATTCCATACGGATCAAAAATTGTGATCGTTAGGTTTTCTGGCTGGTTATCGTTATATTTAAATTGATTTAGTAGTTGGGACGTTAAGATTACCCCACGTGGTCCCGCACCAATGATTCCAACGTTCATATTCCTTACTCCTAGTTTCTATATATTAGTAATCCTTCGGGTCAACTTCTAACGGACCAAATTTATCTGCATCCGTATCCCGAAAGTCCCACCATTCATTTTCGTAGCCGTTAAAGCCTGCAGCTGTCATTGCATCATTTAAAATGTCATAGTTCTTTTGGGCAGCTGGGGTCCATGAATCGTACTCGCTGCGTTTTGCCAAGCCAGTAAAATCATCGAATGGGGTTGGCATCTCCAGGTTGTGACCGTCCATGTCAGTCAAAGTGAGGTCAAAGGTGATGCCCTTTTGATGACTAAAATTTGGATCAGGTTTTGCGACCCAAATTGGGTCTGGATAAACTTCGAATAGCTTGCGTTGGGCGTAAGTTGGTCGATAAGCGTCCCAAATTCGGAGGCGGTAACCTTGCTTTTTGAGGGCGTTACTAGCTGACCCCAACTTGGTCACTGTATCAATCCGTGAAATTGCCTGATCAAAGTCATACACCACTTGATGGGTGAAGTTGTCCGTGGTTGCGTACTTCAAATCAACAATAATATCCGGGTCAACATCGTGCACGTTAACGTATCCTTGATCCTTTTTGCCTGCCATGATGGCACCTCCTGGTATGTTCAGCGCTAAACAAGTTACTCCTATAATAAGTTAATATTTATTCATTATCAAATGTGTTGCCCTTATAAATGCCAATGTCATCAATCAATAATTTGCCAACGTATGGTTGGGCGTTTGGCTTAACCATCCCTGCTTTGGCGTAGGCGATTGTTGAGGTCGAATCTGCTTTGATGGCTGTGCCCATTGCTTTGCCGGTATCGCCGTTTAAGCCCGAGGGGATGTCGATGGCGTGGATCTTTGCCGTTGAAGCGTTGGCCTTGTCAATCACCGTCGCAAAGTCACCCCCAACATTGCGAGAAAGACCGCTGCCGAATAACGCATCGACCAAGGTCGTGTATTTGTTGAAATCGGCGTCCATAAAAGCCTTGGGGATTTGATAATAGTCACAAATTTTTTGTTGGCTGACGTGATCTTCGCTGGCATGATCGGGATTGCCAACTGTGAGGATTGATACATCATAACCGTGGGTACAGAGCAAGCGGGCCACGACCAAACCGTCGCCACCGTTATTGCCTGTCCCGGCAAGGATCAAGACCTTATTTAAATCGAGATCCGAGTTGTTGCGCATATCATCATATATTTTAAGTCCGGCTCGTTCCATGAGGACCATGGAAGGGATGCCGATTTGATTAATGGTTTTATCGTCTAATTGTCGTGATTCTTCAACTGAAATTGTTTGTACCATGAATAAATGCCTCCTAAATGTAAAAGTGAGCGGATCAAAGCGGTTAGAGATCGGAGTGTAAGTCTCCTCGGAAAGAAATTTCCGGTTTTGAAATTTTTCTCTGAGGTCCTTACAAGTAGCTTTCTGCTTTGAGGAGCTGTCCTAAAATAAGTGAGCTAAGTAAAGCGGTTAGAAGTCGGAGTGTAAGTCGCCGCCGAGGAAAATTCCCGATTCTGGAATTTCTCTCGGTGGTACTTACATGCAGACTTCTGCTTTACGCAGCTGTCCTAGAATCAAAACATTATTCATGTATATGTTCATCTAAATGGGATGGAAATGCAAGCAATAAACCGTTGCGCAAAATAATGTTACGATATAAAGTGCGTGAGTAAATGGATGACGATCATCCAAATTTCAAATGAGGTGAGACAATGTCACTGGATTATCCAGAAAATATGCCTGAATTCGAAGATAAATTTGCAATCGAAAAAGCCCGTCACCCGGAAACAACCAGGGAAGGGCTGATGAAACAAGTGATTGAGGATGCATTCCAAGGTTACTTGGATGAAGCCGAGGAAGGGCATTACGATACTGGCAAGTTAGTCGGTAAAGAGATCGAAGTTTACGGATTGAAGAAGGAGTTACTCAAAAAGATCAAGCCAATCGGTGATTCCTTTGAAGCCGATTTTCAAAAAGACGGCAATCAATTAATGTGTTACTTGGAAGACCAAGCTGATCGCGTTGCCCGCGAATTTTCTTAGCATTGATGGTTGTATTAATATTCAAAATTCGCTATAATAATATGATGTAAGGCGTCCTTAGTGTAATGGATAGCACATGAGATTTCGGTCCTCATGATCCGAGTTCGACTCTCGGGGGACGCATAAGTGTGAAGCGTGGATATGCCGGGTAGTCTGAGACTATTTGAAGCATCCAAAAAGTAAAAATTGATTGGTCTTTGTCTAAAGTTATGACGAAAATCATGACGAA
Source organism: Lentilactobacillus dabitei (assembly GCF_019061365.1). Classification (GTDB taxonomy): domain Bacteria; phylum Bacillota; class Bacilli; order Lactobacillales; family Lactobacillaceae; genus Lentilactobacillus; species Lentilactobacillus dabitei. Next base: position 284 of record NZ_JAHPPD010000033.1, on the reverse strand, counting down.
TTTACGAGAATACCTTTCATTGGTCAGCAAAGCTGTTTGGGCTTGCTGGCTTTTCTTTTCTGTTATGGGTTCTTCTTTACTGTGTAACTGTCTCTAAGGATTCTGTGGAATAATTTACTAGAGACTTTGGTGTGCTATCAATTAAATAAATGTTAGGAGAATTTATATGGCAGATTTAGCACCAGGAATGATAATTAAATATTTTGGATGTAAGCTGATTCCTGAGACAACTTTTAAGAGAGGGTATAATGAATAAATCGTCTCTCAAAAGGAAGGAATTTTTA
>NZ_JAHPPD010000032.1:14492-28625 GCF_019061365.1 Lentilactobacillus dabitei | reverse complement strand
CTGATAACACCTTTCGGTATTAGTTTGTGCATTCATCTACCTGGTTAAAACCAGGAGATTTCTGCGAATCCTTTCATTAAAAACAATCTTGAATAAAGAAGAGATGAAATCATGACAACCAATAATGAAAAAATTAGCCGACAAACAACCCTGGCTTTACTAGCAGCCGCTCTACTCTCATTTACGGGAATTCTCACCGAAACATCGATGAACGTGACTTTTCCTGAACTCACCAGAATTTTCAACGTTTCCTTGGATACGGTTCAGTGGATCACCACTGGTTATCTGTTGATGGTCACCATCGTCATGGCCACCACAGCTTATCTGTTGAAAAAATTCAAATCACAAAGGATCCACCTATTTGCGGCAATTGCCTTTGTGATCGGTGACGTCATGTGTGCCACATCACCAACCTTTTCAATGCTACTAACCGGTCGACTCATTCAAGCAATCGCCACCGGCTTATCCACCCCACTGATGTTCCATATCATTTTCAACAAAATCCCGGCCGGACGAATTGGTTCAATGACTGGGTTAGCCGGGATGGTCATTTCATTGGCTCCAGCATTAGGGCCAACCTGTGGCGGAACTATTTCTTCAACCATGTCGTGGCGAATGATCTTTTGGCTAATTCTGCCCATCATCGTGATTAGTTGGTGGCTCGGTTCCCACTACATTCGAATTGATCCAGTTGGCACTGGTTCTTTTGATATCTTAAGTCTGGCATTGTTGGCTACCACCCTATTTTCGATGGTCTTCGCAGTCAGCAAGGCCGGTAAGTACCCAGTCTTTAGTTCCGCTGTCGTGATGCCATTTCTAATCGGCTTGATTGCGCTGGGGCTATTCATCTATTCAGACACCCACGGATCCTCTCAACTATTGGATATTAAGATTTTAAAATGGCTATCAACATCCCTATCGGCCTTCACCTATTTTGTTTTGCAATTTGTGAATATCGGCATTTCATTTCTAATCCCAGTTTACTGCCAATATGTTCTGCATGCGTCACCATTTATCGCCGGCTTAGTTTTATTACCAGGATCATTAGTTGGTGCCGCCGTTTCTCCGTATGCTGGCCACCTTGCTGATATCAAAGGTTACGCGTTACCAATTATCATCGGTTTGATCTCAATGACTTTAGGTGGTGGCATTTTCTATGGTATCCAAGGCTTGCTATCAGCCTGGATCATTCTGTTGGTTTATTCGTTCCTCCGATTTGGCTTCAACATGGGCTTTTCGAACACAATTTCCAACGCGATGCTAAACGTTCCCAAACAATATACGGCCGACGTCAATTCCTTCTTCAGCATGCTGCAACAATTTGCCGGTTCCATTGGTGTTGGGATCATGGCAGCGGTCATGGCAATTAGTCAAAATAGTGGCACTGGCAATTTAGCTGCCCGTTCGTTCACTGGTGGCCGTTACGATTTCTTACTCGCAACCCTCTTGAGCGCTGCCGCTCTCATCGCCACTATTATCAACTTTAGAATTCAGCGACAACATCAATCCGCCCAAACCAATTAACACAACCATCATAACAATTAATTCCAATCTTTCCATTGTGTACAAGGCTTTTTGATCGAATTTCTGCTCGAAACCAGTTAATCTGAATTTGGTTATTTAGTATCAGTAAATAGCTGCATTGACTGCTACTTAGGTTTAGGATAGCTGCGTAAAGCAGAAGTCTGCACGTAAGCACCTCGGAGAAAAATCCCAAAATCAGGAATTTCTCTCCGAGGAGACTTACACTCCGACTTCTAAACGCTTTACTCCGCTCACTGGTTTTAGGACAGCTATGCAAAGCAAAAGCTTGCACCTAAGCTATCTCGACCCAAAATCCAAAACCGGGATTTCTGGTCGAGACAACTTAGGCTCCAGCTTTTAACCGCTTTGCTCCGCTCACTGTTTTAAAGGGGGACTTCAATTATGGTAAAAGTTGGAATTAATGGTTTTGGACGAATTGGTCGCTTAATTTTACGCCGTATTTTAGAAATCAACGATCCGGACTTGGAAGTCGTTGCAATCAACGATTTAACCAGTCCGTCAATGCTAGCATATTTATTCAAATATGATTCAACTCATGGTACTCTGCCTTACGACATTTCTTCGACGGATGATTCATTAGTTGTCGATGGCAAGAAATACCGGGTTTACGCAGAAAAAGACGCCAGCCAAATTCCTTGGGTTAAGGATAACGGGGTAGATTTAGTTCTTGAATGTACTGGCTTCTATACTTCAAAAGAAAAATCACAAGCTCATTTGGATGCCGGGGTTAAGAAAGTTTTGATCTCAGCACCCGCCGGGCCAATGAAGACAATCGTTTATAATGTTAACGACGACACCTTAACCGCAGACGATCAAATCATCTCGGCTGGTTCTTGCACCACGAATGCGTTAGCTCCAATGGCTTACTTCCTCAATAAAGAATTTGGCTTGGAAGTTGGCACCATGACAGCAATTCACGCATTTACCAGTTCCCAAATGATTCTTGACGGGCCTAAAGGCAAGAAGTTCCGTCCTAACCGAACCGCTTCTGCTAACACCATCCCTCATTCAACTGGGGCTGCCAAAGCGATCGGTTTAGTCATTCCAGAACTTGAAGGTCACTTACAGGGTCACGCTCAACGAGTTGCCGTTGTTGATGGCTCAGTTTGTGAATTGGTTTCCGTTCTTAAGACCAAAGTCACCGCCGATCAAGTTAACGATGCCATCAAACCACACACTGACAACAACCCAGCATTTGGCTGGAACGACGACGAAATCGTTTCTTCAGATATCATCGGTGACACCCACGGGGCCGTTTATGATCCAACTTTGACGGAAGTCACCTCAAATGGCGATTTCCAAGTGGTCAAGACCGCAACCTGGTTTGATAACGAGTACGGCTTCGTCAGCAATATGGTTCGAACTGCTAAGAAATTTGCCGAAGTTTCTGGTTTGAATTAATTTAGATCAACACAAACTAAAAATCCTGGAGGCAATTCATTTTGTCCTTCGGGATTTTTTTGGCGTTTTCAGGATATATGAAAAAATTCCTACCATTATCTGTGCTGGTAGGAATTTTTGTTTACAGCCATTGTTATCTTTTAGATTAGTCAATCCTTCTAGCTACTTAATGCACTTATCTTCTTGACTACGTTCATCACATCGTTAGAACACGTATTTGCAGTAGCTGGTTGATTACTTCCAAATCACCAATTGCTTGTTGGCAGAAATGTAATTTCCGTTCGCCAATTGGTACCGAGTTGCGTTACCAGTTGTGACCTTTTTGATTCGCAACGTTTTGCCTTTTGCAATGCGATCGCGACGGTTGGTCAAATTAGCGTTTTTGTATTGATAAATCCCCTTAGCATTAATGACTTGAATTCGTTTTGATTGTGGCATCGTCGTGTAATAGAGGTTGCTGGAGTAGCCACTGGCACCAGTAACGTAGCCAGTCTTCTTGTATGTTTTACTACCCTGATTCTGATCAACCACCTTGTAGCGGAAGTTTCCAGCCTTAGAGAAGGCGTGAGCAAGAACTTTGAATACTGGTCGTTTTGTCCGGGATTGTTTGGTAAACTTGCTCAAACGATTGCCATTACTGAAGTCCGCACTTCGGTATAGGGATGTCCCCTTAGTCAGATAGAGATATCCTCCCATCTTAATGGCACGACGGGGAACCGGATTCTTCGAAGTCGTTGGTTTTTCCGTTTCAGTATTTGGCGACGTTGATGTCGTCGGCGTGGTTGAAGTGGTTGGTGCGGTCACTTCAGGAGAATTTGTGATCGGTGGTACCGTCATTCCGGGAATCCAGCTGGCGGTAAGGACTTCGTCGATGCCTTCTTCGGCTTTGGAGTTTTTAAATTGGCTAAGATTTAATTGATTACCGTTAACTGCCACCTTTTGACCACTCTCATTGTACCAGCCACCAAATTGATAGCCTTTTCGCTGAGCGCTAGGGACGGAAATTACGTTCGTTCCTTTTGGAATCACCCGAATGTCATCTTTGGTTATCCCATCGCTAAATTTGAAAATGATAGAGGCGGCATCCGCACCTGGCTTGATTAGGTCAGTATTAGGACCAACTGTATTATCACTAATTTCTATGCCATTTCCCGGTAACGCATTCTTGCCAAACATAACTCCATGTGTTGCATCCACCACATTTTTGGTAAATGAAACTGATCCAAGTGGGCTTTGACCACCTTGATAATTCGTTGTTCTTAGCCCAACATACCCGTCAAGCTTATTATTTGCAATTTGAAGGTTTTCAACATTCCCCGCAATGATCGCGTGAACATTACTGATACTTCTTGTTGTCGTATAATCGTTCACTTTATTGTTTTCAATTTTTAGCGAACCAACACCGTATGCAGTTGTCCCAACCGGTACATTACCGATTGCCACGATCAAGTTTCGGTTTCCCGACTCTGAGGTTCCACCGGGACACGTAAGTTCATTATTAGTAATTTCAATGTTATCCAATTTATGCTTAACATTGCCAACAATATTGATTCCCGTCCAAGAACGACCGTTTGTTGGGCTATAAATAGTAAATTTGTTGCCAGAAATTCTTATGTTATCAGCATTGCCCGTTAACCAGACAGAGTTATATTGTCCATTAGCGTTCCCAGGGTTAAGTTCGAACGTATTGTTTGATACTGAAACATTTTCACAGGCAATCCAAAGTTGGATTTGTTTAGCTGTCTCACCTGTATTATCAAAGTGAATTCCTGAAATTGTGCTACCCGCTGCCCCATTATTAAATTGAAGCCCAGCAGCAATCGTTGCTCCACTAGTACCTTTAATGTTTACTTTCTTTGTAATCCCAATTGTGTTTTTGTCTGACATTCTTCCGCTAATAGTAATTGTATTACCATCGGTAGCTTTACTAACTGCCTCGGTCAATGTGCTATAGGATTCGCCGTTAACATTTGCTGTACCACTCTTCACATCATCTTGTGTCCTAACCGCAGACGCCCCAATCTGGCTGCCTTCTTTTGGCATTTCTACGCTTGGCGACGAGGTACTCGAATCAGCGCTCACTTGGCTTAGCGAACCAGTTACCCCTGCCCCACTCAACAATACCGCTGCTGAAAATAATCCAACTAAGATCCCTCTTTTGATTTTGCTATTATAACAATTCATAGTTTTCTTCTCCTCTAAAGATTCATATTTTCATCCCTGATACACTTTATGTCTATCATAGGTAAAATCTTATAATAAAAAGAAGAAGCTAAGAAGATATTATGACTATTTTAGTATTTTTATTTCCCAGTATGGTTATCTGATTGTCAGCAACGAATCCAAATATGCGGACACAAAAAGGGACCACTCGATTGTGTTGGCACCTGCTAACAACAATTAATTGATCCCTTTTTACTTTAAATTATTCGACCAGACTTACCGGCTAATATTCCTTGCTAGGATTTTTATCGGACTGTGACATCCCCACCATCAGAAGTTAATCGGTAAAGTGGTCGATTATTCTGGGCAATTTGCCAAGAATGATTACCTGATTGACCAAATAGGGATACATCGCCACCGTCCGCGCTGGCACTTACCTGCACCTGCTTGCGGTTAGGAATCGTCGCATCAATATCCCCGCCGTCCGTGCTGGCAGTCAGCGAACTGTTGACCCGATTATTATTCAAAACAACATCGCCGCCATCCGTATTAATCACGGCATCTTTCAACTTAGTAGCTGTAAACGAAACATCCCCGCCGTCTGTGGATACGGTCGCCGTTCCATTTGCAAAATCTGTATTTTGATAGGTAAGATCGCCACCGTCACTGCTTTGAGTGATTCCGGGGGCCGTGACATTCTTTAAGTTAGTATCATCAGTGTTCTTTAAATCAAGAGCGGCTTTGGCAGTCACGTTTTCCAAATTAATTTCCGCATCTCCAGCCAATTGAAGCTGATTGACAGCGACGTTGGTCAATGAGACTTCGTTGTCATTATGCCCATCAATCCGGGCTAATTGGGTATGCTTCGGCAGAGTAATTGTTATCGTTCCGCCATTATTCTGATAACTGTTAATACTGAGACCCATGATTCGGGTGCGATGTTGCTGCTTACCCTTAATTGTAATTGCGGTTCCCGTCTGAGTAACTATGTTAAATTTCGGATATTCAATTGTCGGCCGCTTCACGTTTCCCGGTTGAACCACGACTTCACTATCAGTTGTAAAATTCAATTGGTCAAATGAACGGTCCAGCTGTTTTGTTTTCATTTTAATTGCTGTTCCCTGCTCGTCATCAACCTTAAATCCATTGGCCCAAACAATTGGCTTGAAGCCTGTATGGCCGAGGGCAACTGCCACCATGATGACACCAATGATGGTTAATGCCGAACCAATCACAATTGACTTCTTCATTTTTGTCGTCTCCTTCCGTGCTTCTCAGCCTGATTCTTTGGCACAATCTTCTGATACGCCCAGCGAGAAAAAGTTGTGACCCCCCGAACCACACCGTTAAAGGCGGCTAAAAATGCTGGTGTCAACAGGATAATCAGACCAACAAACGCAATGCCGATGCCAGTGTAGAGAACGCCCAACCAAATGTCGCTCGCCAAGATGCTGATGCCGATAACTAAGCTGGCCAGCCCACCGACGACGACCCCAAAAATCAAACCAAGGAGCCCAAGGATGATGCCGAACGCTGCCGCGAAAACCCCAATCGACAGCCCTGCTAATCCAAGCGCCAATGGGATTGTAACCGGCGTAGATAAAACAGCCAGGATAATCAGCCAAACTGTCTTCATATCTTCTTTGGGTTTGGCCGTTCGCGACTGAGCGCTACTGCCAGCATCCAAATTCTTGATCGAATAGTCAGCTAGAATTTTTCTGGTTAGCTGCCGGGGTGTCCCCAATTCACGAACACAATCGTTGTAGGTGGTGAAGTTCCCATCCTGCAAATATTCGGTATAGAAATCAACCACTTCATTGCGTTCATCGGGATCCAGTTGCCCCAACAAAGCCGTTAATTCGGTTATATAATCATCCATCCGTTTCATCTCCCAACATTTTATCTACCCCAACTTTAAAGTCTTGCCATTCTTGTTGAATCACGCTTAACTGCCGCTTTCCTTCTGCCGTAATTTTATAGTACCGCCGATTTCGCCCCTGATAAGGCTGATCATACGTTGTTAATAAATCGTTCTTCTTCAGCCGCCGAAGGACCGGATACATCGTCGATTCGGAAACCGAAATGGATTCCTGAATTTTTTGAGTAAGGGCATAGCCATAGTAATCATCATGGACTAAGAGGCCCAGGACACAACCGTCTAATAGCTCCGAACTCATCTGAATAGCCATATTGTCACCTCTGCAATACTATTTTATATATAATATGATTTCATATACATAATACTGATCTCTGCTCCTTTTGTCAACAATTAGTCTGATTAATCGCCACAAGCCTCTCAAAAAGTCGTTTTATGATGTTATTTGGAACCAAAAAAACCAATAGCTCCACTCCGATCAAAAGGAGGGATTAGACTATTGGCTTTTCATTCTTATATTGATAAAACTTGCGACAAACGGCTGACTCCAATCTCTAAATGAACCTTATAGCTAGTTTGAAAGAAGGTCAGCCAATTACTTTGCTCGAGTCAAACTAACCGTCAGAACGTCGTCTGGAGTCGTATTATAACTGGCCAAAATCCCATTCACCACGTCAGCGGCCGGTCCGTGTTGAGATGTCGACCGGTGGTACGTGTTGATCCAGGTTCCTAGCGCATCAAGGCCAAATTCAAGCCCTTCAAACACCTGCATATACGTTGATGACTGGGGCTCGGGTGTCTCAATGATGATTTTTTCAACCCGTTGGTGATTAATCTGCATCGTCAGTTTAATTTGGTTGGTATCAAATAAAACCGGCGTCCCATCTTTCACTGACTCTGGTAACCGATAGTCCGTCAACCGCATATTTTGGTTATAGACGCGGGCAACGTAGTCATAAGTGCCTAAATCGTTAGTCCCTAATTCCTGTGACATTAAAAATCCCCCTTAAGCAATCCTGAAGTAACGCTGTTATCAGAATTATAAGGGGAATTTGGCTTGGCTGGGGATATTTTGACTCCGCGCTATTATTCAACTGAAACTGATCGTCCTTTTTGGAAGTGTTTCGGGTGGCTAATCGTACATATCGCTCAATTTCTTTTGAACATCAGGATGGTTGATAAATTCGTCATAGGTCGTGTCAGCCTTATCGATAATCCCGTTGTTGGAAACTTCGATAATATGGTTGGCAATCGTTTGGATAAACTCATGATCATGGGATGTAAAGATAATCGACCCCGGGAAAGCAACCAATCCCTCATTCAACGAGGTAATTGATTCCAAATCCAAGTGATTGGTTGGATCATCTAATAAGAGCGTATTACCCTTTTGCAGCATCATCTTTGACAGCATGCACCGGACTTTTTCGCCTCCAGATAAGACACTCACTTCTTTGTTCACGTCATCGCCTGAGAACAACATCCGACCCAGGAAGCCCCGCAAGAACGCATCATCATCACTGCCTTTTTGGGCATATTGGCGTAACCAATCAATGATCCGCAACTTGTTGTCATTGAACTCCGACGAGAAATCCTTTGGAATCGACGTCATTTCCACTGTTTGGCCCCAGGTGATTTCACCGATATCTGGTTTCATTGTGCCTGCTAAGATCTGCATTAAAGTCGTTGATGCCAAATCATTTCGGCTCACCAAAGCAGTCTTGTCGCCAGGGCGCAAAGTAAAGGTGACGTTATCAAGAATTGTGACCCCGTCAATTGTTTTGGAGACTTTATCCACTCGTAGAAGATCATTGCCCAACTGACGCTCCTGCTCAAAGTGAATAAATGGGTATTTCCGAGACGATGGCTTAATGTCATCCAGGGAGATCTTATCAAGCTGCTTCTTTCGCGAAGTTGCCTGCTTTGATTTGGAAGCATTGGCGCTAAACCGGGCGACGAATGCCTGAAGCTCCTTGATCTTGTCTTCCTTTTTGGCATTGGAATCTGCCCGCATTTTGGCAGCGAGCTGACTGGATTGCAGCCAGAAGTCATAGTTACCCACATACATTTTGATCTCACCAAAATCAACATCGCACATCATTGTACAAGTCTGATTCAAGAAATGGCGGTCATGAGAAACAATAATCGTAATGTTTGGATAGTCAGCCAGGAAGTTTTCCAACCATTCAATTGTGTATACATCAAGCCCGTTGGTGGGCTCATCCAGCAATAAAATATCGGGTTCGCCAAATAAAGACCGGGCCAGCAATACTTTCACTTTTTGGCCTTCCGTTAGTTCACTCATCAGCTGTTGGTGAAGGTCTTCAGGAATCTCCAATGACTGCAATAATTGCGAGGCATCGGCTTCAGCATTCCAGCCGTCCATTTCAGCGAACTCGGCTTCCAAATTGGCCGCCTTGATGCCATCTTCATCGGAAAAATCCGGTTTGGCGTATAAAGCATCCTTCTCAGCCATGATGTCAGCCAAATGTTGATAACCCTGAATGACAGTTTGGAGGACGGTCTGGTCTTCAAAGCCGTAATGATCCTGGCTCAAGCTGGAAATTCGTTCGTTTTTATCAATATGAATCTCGCCGGTTGACGGTGTCAGTTCACCTTCCAATAATCTTAAGAAGGTGGATTTGCCGGCACCATTGGCTCCAATGACGCCATAGCAATTACCTGGCGTGAACTTTAAGTTAACGTTATCGTATAGTTTTTTACCTGAGATTTGTAATCCCATGTCTGAAATTGTAATCATTGATTTACCTCACTGTTTCTTGCCTAAAAAATAAACTTCGCCTGCTTGGCGACAGCCTGCATAAATCAAAGCAGCCAACAACGAACAAGAGCGTTCATCATTGACTGCTTTGTTAGGCTTCCAGGTTGCCCCGAGTCTCGTCGCACTATCAAACAAATATATCATATCCGGCGACGTTTAACAATCCTATACCTCGCCGAGATTATTAAAGTATTCAACTTGAATATCATCGTCAGAGATAATCAACTTAGTGACACTCCCGTTATCGGTTGGCCGGCCTAAATCCAACTGTGGGGCATAGCGATCAACAATCGAACGAATTGTAATTCCATGAGAAACAATTAATATTTGTTGACCGTCATGGGTATTCTCTCGAATTTTGTCAAAACCCCGGTTCAGGCGTTTCCAAAACATGTCATTGTTCTCAGCTTGGTTATAAAGATCAGCGTGATGAATGAGGTCCCGCGCCCGTTCCAAACCAAAGTCTTTTAAGACTTCTTTTTCACTGGTTGTTTTGACTTGGGCACCCACAAACTGCCACATTTGGTTGGCGTCGTTACCTTCAAAGTAACCGTGGAATTGTTCTCTAAGCTCAGGATACTGATAACTGACGATGTTCATGTTATGTGGATTCTTCCGCAAAATAATTTTGGCGGTATCGATTGCCCGTCCTGAATCACTGGAAAAAGAAGCCGCAAAATTAATCTTCGAGAGTCTCTCACCAGCACCCTCTGCATCGCGAACACCCTTGTCCGTTAACGGCGAATCGATCCATCCCTGAATCTTGTTATACAAATTCAAATAAGTTTGTCCATGTCGCACCATGTATGCAGTAACCTTTGCCAAAAAGATCATCCCATTCCTTTAGATTTTGTCCACAACTTAAGTATATCTAATCAGGCAACATTAATCACTTAAAGCATCTTAAAAAAAGCGCTCACCGGGATTCCCAGTGATCACCTTTTAAGTTACCGACTTCAGTCATCCATTAATGATGGGGATATTGATGACCAATCTCATAAACCATTTCTGGTTCCTGACTGATTCGCGTGTTTTTATTTAATGCATTGATCCAGTCCATTTCTTCATCAGTCATTTCAAAATCATAGATATCCGCATTTTGTTTAATCCGATCTGGATGAACGGACTTGGGAATAAACGAATCACCCCGTTGCAAGTGCCAGCGCAAAATGATTTGAGCGGCTGACTTACCGTGATGTTTGGCAATTTTCAAAATAACGGGATTGGCAAAAATTCTGCCCCGGCCAAGTGGTGCCCAGGCTTGAGTCACAATGTGGTTTTCACGATCAAAGTCAGTCATTGCCTCTTGAGATAAGTAGGGGTGCACTTCCAGCTGGTTCAAAACCGGCATTTCATTTGCCTTGGTTGCCAAATATTCCAGATGAACCATACCATAATTACTGGTTCCAATTGATTTAGTTAACCCTTGTTCTTTCAAAGCTTCAAAGGCCCTCCAGGTTTCAAAGAAATGTTGGTGAATTGGCCAGTGGACTAACAGAAGATCAACGTAATCCAACTGTAGTTTCTTGAGCGATTCTTCGACAGAGGCCATCACTTTGTCGTATCCTTGATTAGCTTCAGCGACCTTAGTGGTTACAAAAATCTCGTCCCGAGCAACGTCTAACTCTTTGATTGCTTTTCCAACAGCGGCTTCATTGCCATACATTTGAGCGGTATCAAACAAGCGATAGCCGGCATCATAGGCGATCTTCACTGAGTCAATCAATTCCCGTTCCTCAGTCATTTTGTAGACCCCGAGGCCTTGATTAGGCATCGTGTGACCATCGGCTAATTTAACTCTTGCATCGATTTTTTTCGTATCCATCAAATTCCTCCAATGTTACTTTAGTTTTTTAATGATTCTGGCAGGATTCCCACCGATTAGGACGTTGTCACCAAATGATTTCGTGACAACGGCACCTGCGGCAATTATAACATTATTGCCTAACGTGACCCCAGGGGTGATAATTGCACTACCACCTGCCCATAGATTGTCACCAATCGTCACTGGCCCCGGAATTTCGACACCGCGATTGCGCTCGGCAACATCAAACGCGTGGTCGACGGTGTAAATTTGAACATTCGGTCCCAACAAGCAGTTATCACCAAATTTAATCTTGCCAACATCAATAAACGTACAACCATAATTGGCAAAGAAATTCTCGCCAACTTCAACGCTGTAACCATAGTCGCACTGGAAAGGTGCCTGAATATCTACTTTTTTCCCGGTCTGTTTAAAAATTTTCTTAATGATATCTGAACCGGCATCAGGATCCGTTTTCATCGTATCGTTAAATTCATTTACTAATTTTCGGGTGCGGCGCCGATCCTTGGCAAGCTCAGGGTCATTGTTCACATACCTTTGACCAGCAATCATTTTTTCTTTTTCAGTTAAAGTCATCGTTATCCTCCAGTTAAGTTTAAGGCTATGTACAGAAACAAGGTCGAGGCAAAATTGACTTGTCTCGACCTCATTTCGTAGGTTTTATATGGATGGTTCCTTGTTTGAAGTGTTGCTTGAAGCGACATAGCGGAAATGTGCTCCACCAAGCAATAACCTGCACATAAGCACTTGATCTGTAAATCCAAAATCAGGATTTTCAGATCAAGACACTTATGCTCCGGTTATTCCCGCTTGGTTCCGCACTCTACTTGATGTCGTTAAACGTCAAGTTGAACATTGTTGCTAAGTCTTGGAATTGAGTTTCAGTTGCGTTGAATGTCAAAACAGTGTGGTGTCCACCACCATCATGGATCCATTGAGTAGCACCATTCTTCAAGCCCATCTTTGGTGTCCACATTTGTTTGGCAACTGGAAGATTTGGAGTTGGCTTTGGAGCTTTGTGCCCATCAACGGCGTAACCAATCATTCTGTATTCGTTACCGAAGTCAGAGATGGTAACATCCATTGCGTCACCTTCACGGCCAGTAAATACCAAACGTGCTGGATCAGCTTTGCCACCGATATCCAATGGGTGAACTTCAACACGAGGCTTGTCGCTGGCGATACTTGGGTCAACTTCAAGCATATGTGATCCAAGGATGGCTTCCTTACCCTTTTGTAATTCAAGGGTGTAGTCTTCCATGAATGCAGTTCCTTCATTGTGGGTCATGATCTTAGTCAAGCGATCCAAAGCAGCTGTCTTCCAGTCACCTTCAGCACCGAAGCCATAACCTTCAGCCATCAACAATTGAGCTGCAAGGCCTGGTAATTGTTCCAAACCATAAAGGTCTTCGAAGTTGGTTGTGAATGCTGAGTAGTTACCTTTGTCAAGGAAGTTCTTGATACCGAAGTATTCACGGATCTGGTAACGAACTGAATGTTCGTACTTGTCTTTGTCATTGTCGCCTTGAACAAATTCGTACTTGTCTTGTAATTCTTTGTACTTCTTGTCAATATCGTCTTCAGAAACGGCGTTAACTGATTGTACCAAGTCACCAAGTGCGTAGTAATCAACGGTCCAGCCAAATTGAATTTGGGCTTCAACCTTGTCACCTTCAGTAACGGCAACGTTTCTCATGTTGTCACCAAAACGGGCAACCTTGATGTTAAAGCTTTCGTTGTAAGCAACTGCAACGTCTTCCCAATCAGCAATTTCGTCTTGGACTTCTGGATCACCCCACCAGCCGTAAACGATCTTGTTGTTCTTACGAAGACGAGCATTGATAAAGCCGTATTCACGGTCACCATGAGCACTTTGGTTCAAGTTCATGTAATCAAAGTCGATCGTGTCATATGGAATGTGATCAAGGTATTGAGTTGCTAAGTGAAGTAAAGGCTTTTGAAGTAACTTAGTACCACGGATCCAGTTCTTTGCTGGTGAGAAAGTATGCATCCAAGTAATCACACCGGCAACCTTGTCGTTGTAGTTGACATCTTTCATTAACTTAGTGATGCTGTCAGCAGTCGTTGCAACCAATTTGAAGACGATTGGGTAAGGCAACTTGCCTGAGGCGTTCAACTTGTCAACCATGTCCTTAGCATCTTTTTCAACGGACTTTAATTGTTCTTCACCGTAAAGATGTTGACTACCAGTAACGAACCAAAATTCATAATCAGGAACTTGTAACATAATGTTTTCTCTCCTCGTAATGAAATATTTTTTACTGTCTGAACACAAGCATCCAGGCATTTATAACAAACAAATTGTGCCAACATAAGCAATTAATTGAGTTACTGTTATCGCTTACATGAATTATTATAAATTATTTGTACGCATAAATCAATCACTTTTTTAATTTGTTAGCACAAAATTTTAAGTGAGCGAATCCAGGCGGTTAGAGATCGGAGTGTAAGGCTCCTCAAACAGAAATTCCAGTTTTGGGAATTTTTGTTTGGGGTGCTTACGCGCAGATCTCTGCCTGGAGG
>NZ_JAHPPD010000032.1:0-14120 GCF_019061365.1 Lentilactobacillus dabitei | reverse complement strand
GAGGTGCTTACATGCAGATCTCTGCTTGGAGGAGCTGTCCTAATCAAGTGAGCGGATCCAAGCGGTTAGAGATCGGAGCGTAAGTCGCCTCGAACAGAAATTCCGGGTTATGGAATTTTTGTTTGAGGTGCTTACATGCAGATCTCTGCTTGGAGGAGCTGTCCTAATCAAGTGAGCGGATCCAAGCGGTTAGAGATCGGAGCGTAAGTCGCCTCGAACAGAAATTCCGGGTTATGGAATTTTTGTTTGAGGTGCTTACATGCAGATCTCTGCTTGGAGGAGCTGTCCTAATCAAGTGAGCGGATCCAAGCGATTAGAAACTGGAACCTAAGTCTCCTTCTGCAGAAATCCCCGATTCTGGGATTTTTGCAGAAGGTGCTTAGGTGGAAGTTTCTGCTTTACGGAGCTGTCCTAAAAAGGTGAGCCCAACGCTTAGAATCCTGCACCTAAGCCTCTCCATTCCCCATCCACACAAAAAATCAACCATCCAACGACGGACAATTGATTTTTTATTTCCATTCTGGAATCAAAGCCCAGAATGGTTCGTTTTTAATTAATTGTTAGAATTATTGGTTGCGGAAGTTTCTTCTTTAATCCCTGCAGCCTTGTGGAGATCAAGTTCAATCTCTTCAAGTGATTTACCACGGGTTTCGATAAACTTCTTGTGAACGAACCAAATAGCGATTCCACAAATGATTGCATAGAACAGGAACGCATTGTCGAGCCCCCATGCACTTAACATCATTGGGAAAGTCAATGAAACGGCCATATCAGCGAGCCAGTTGGTTGCTGAACAGAGTGACGTTCCAAGACCACGAATGTTCAATGGGAAGACTTCACCAATCAGAACCCAAGTAATTGGGGCCCAAGTTGAAGCATAAAAGGCAATGTAGACCGTCAAAGCGATCGCACTGACATAGGCAGCAGCTTGAGAACCGTTATCAAACTTCAAAATGACATACATCACAACTAATGAGAGACCCATTCCAGATGCCCCGAAGATCAGCATCTTTTTACGGTCAACTTTATCCATCAACAGCATTGCCACAATCGTGACAATAACGTTAACAACACCTATTCCAATATGGGCAAGCAAAGCAGCGATCACTCCCCAGCCAACATCGGTAAAGATCGTTGGTGCATAGAAAATCACACTGTTACTGCCAATAACTTGCTGGAAGACGGCGGCACCAAGACCAGTAATCAAGGCTGGTCGAACGGCTTTACCAAACAATTCCTTCCAACCACCAACTGGTTGTTTAGCAGTTTCTTCAATTTCAGTCAGCGCCGTATCAACAGCTTTGGCATCACCTTTGTTAGTATCAAGCAAAACACCCTTAGCTTCATCAAGGTGACCAATCTTAACCAAGAATCGTGGACTTTCTGGTAAGAAAAGTGATCCGAAGAACAGGATAGCAGCTGGTAATGCAGCGAAGCCTAACATCCAACGCCAGCCAGTATACATATGAGCAAATGAGTAGTTCAAGATGTAAGCCAGCAAAATACCAATCATAATCATTAGCTGGAACATCGTTGCAACCGCACCATGCATCCGTTTAGGAGCCAATTCGTGCAAATATGCAGGAATCAATGCGGAAGTAATTCCAACACCAATTCCTAGAATAACTCTGGTTCCGACAAGGATTTCAAAGTTCGGTGCAAATCCCGATGTAATGGCTCCGATGAAGAAGATGACTGAAGCCCAAATGAGTAACTTACGACGCCCGTAGGTATCCAAAAACTTACTGGTTCCCAAAGCACCAAGTACGGCACCAATCAGAACGGAACTAACAACCCAACCTTGCTCCCATGGCCCTAAGTTAAGTTGCTTTTGGATAAATAGAATTGCACCAGAAACTGAGGCAATATCATAACCAAAAAGTAACCCACCCAGGGCACCGAAGGTATAAATAAATCCATTATTTGTAACTCTCTTCAATTCAAGCACCCCATTCGATTAATTTACTAAAATAGTAAAATTGCAGAAACAAAATACTGTGCGCACACTGTAAACGGTTTCTGGCATCGCTTACAAATGATAGTATAGGGTATTCATACGCATAAATCAAGAATTTATTATTCGTCAGGACAAATCAAAAAGAGCACTGTACTGCGATATCAACGGTTACAGCGCTCTTTTTATTAGTAAAATTCAGCTTTGTTTTACCAATTGATTTAAATTCCCTTAGTTGAATCCCGAACAATCAGTTCCGAATCCAGCATTTTGTTGGCGCCTTTATTTTTGTCCAACATATCAAGCAACAACTTCGCCGCCGTTTCCCCCATGTGACGTTTGGGATGGGTCATTGTTGTAATACTTGGATCAACAAACTTTGAAATTTCATAATCATCAAACCCTGCCACGGAAATTTCGCCGGGAACTGAAATGCCCTCCTTGCTCAACATGCCAATCACTTCAATGGCAAGTTGGTCGTTGTAACATACAATTGCGGTGGGCCGACTCTCTGATTGAACGTCTACCCGATCCTTAATCTTGCTTAAGACACTGTTAATCTCGTCACCCGATCGATACATCATGATGTCCCCAGACGACGATACGTCCGGATGGGTCTGGTAGGACTTGATAAACCCATTCATCCGGTTAACCCCCTGCAAATCATCCACTTGGAAGATTCCCAAGACCCGCTCATGACCGTTATCCAGCAAATAATCCACAATCTTCTTCTCAGCCTGGGTATCATCAATTTCCACGTACGGAAAATCAAGTTGTGGATAATGAGAGTTAATGAAGACGGCAGGTTTGCCAGAGTTCACAATCATTTGGTAAACATCCAGGTTGGGGTTCTCAAGCGTACTGCGGGTGGGTTCAATAATGAAGCCGACCACATCGTTGTCCAACATATTTAATAAATTATGGCGTTCGTTGTCGTACTCATCATGGGTATTGCCAATCAAGACCGACAACCCTTCGGCTGAAATAACTTGATCAATTCCACTAATAATGTTTGGAAAAATATAATCGGCAATGTGGGTTGTAATCACCCCCACGCTTTGATTTGAACGTTCTGAGCGAACCTTATGATTAATCCAATCATTAACGTACATCCCGCCACCCTGGACTCGATAGATGTAGCCTTCATGTTCCAAATCACCAACGGCTCGACGAATGGTGTAACGACTAACGGAATACATCCCCATCAATTCAGATTCAGTCGGGATCTTCTCGTTGATCTTGTATTTGCCATTAATAATGCTATCCTTGATACTTTTCTTGACCATGACGTACTTAATTTCCATGAGTGAATCCCCCCGTTACTGAATTTTGATATCTTATTAACTCAACTGGCCACCTGTATCTATCACTCATTTAATCGGTCCTGCTAAATACATTAGCCCCGCCGTTGCAGCGATTGCCGCCAATGTCCACCAACCAAAATGGTGATTCGGCTTTGTCTGATCTTTTCTGGCAAATTCATACATCCAAGAAAAAATAAAAACAATGATCAGCAGATCAGTGATCCCTGATAAAACGTGTAAAAAAGTTTGCATAGTACTTCCCTTCTTCTTTTAGTGAGCGGAGCAAAGCGGTTAAAAGTCGGAGCATAAGTCTCCGCCGACAGAAATCCCGGGTTTGGGGATTTTTGTTGGTGGTGCTTATGTGCAGACTTTTGCTTTGCACAGCTGTCCTACATACAGTGAGCGGAGCAAAGCGGTTATCAATCGGAGGGTAAGTCTCCTCGCTTGGAAATTCATGGGTTTGGAATTTTCGAGGGAGGTGCTTACGCGCAGATTGTTGCTTTGCACAGCTGTCCTAAAACCAGTGAGCGGAGCAAAGCGGTTAGAGATCGGAGTGTAAGTCGCATCGAATAGAAATTCCGGGTTTGGGAATTTTTGTTTGAGGTGCTTACATGGAGATCTCTGCTTTGCGCAGCTGTCCTAAATTTTAAACAACTCTCGAATAACTCTCCATCAATAAAAGTATCATATTTTGTGGTCAATTCATACACACTTATACGGATAAATATCTTTTCTCCTATTGCAACTCCATACAAAAAAATATTATAATACATATAAAAGCGGTTACACAACCACAATTTATTATTTAAGGAGAATTGATGATGGAAACTAAGCAAGAAGTTTTTGATACGTACAAGGGTCAAGAGATTCAGAAGTTTACAGTTACGAATGATCACGATGTTTCAATTTCCGCAATTACTTTAGGGGCTACTTGGAAAGCCTTTAATATTCCGGGCAAAGACGGTCAACCTGAAAATGTCATGTTAAGCATGCCAAGCAGTGAAGAATACATGAAGAACCAGTATTTCTGCCAAGCAATCGGACGAACTGCCGGCCGAATTACCAACGGAACTTTCTCAATTAAGGGCAAGGAATATCACGTGGATGCTAACGAAGGCACGACAACGTTGCACGGTGGCCCTCATGGCTTTAACACCCAAATCTGGGACGGTTCATTCGATGGCGACAAGATTGTCTTCACAAAACACATCGACTCAAGCGAAGATTCATTCCCAGGTAACATTGACGTTAAGATCACCTACAGCTTGAGTGATGACAATGAAGTCACAATTACTTATACCGCCAAGAGTGACGCTGATACATTATTTAACCCAACTCAGCATGCCTACTTTAATTTGAGTAACAGCCAAAATGTCTATGGTCAATCACTTCAAATTAACGCCGACAAGTATCTGGAACTCAACAAGGATAAGACTCCAACCGGTAAGATGGTTCCCGTTGATGACACGGCTTATGACTTCCGCGATCCGCAAAACATCAAACTGGGCATTGATGACATGAAGGCTGAAGTTGGCCACACCTACGATGAAGTTTACGTTATCAATGATCACAAGGAAGCCGATCCAATTGCAACCTTAACTGATCCAGAATCAGGCCGCAGCGTTGCAATCAAATCTAATCGGGATGCTTTGGTTGTCTTCACACCGGATGATTTGGACGGCTTTAAATTTGACCGTGGCGCCGGAGTTCCTCACATGGGAATTGCCCTTGAGGCTCAAAGTTTGCCAGATACACCAAATCACGAGGACTTTGGCAGCGTCTTATTACCAAAGGGTGAAGAAAAGACTTATTCTATTAGCTATAAAGCAACCTTCTAAATATGAATTGAAGCAACTCTAAAAAAGGATGGTGCGATTAAAGTCGCGTCATCCTTTTGATTTCGCCATTTTTTAATATGGTCAATTTATTCAATGAATCGTATCAAAGCCATGCTCGTTGTGACATATACCAATTCTGGCTTTTTGAACAAAAGCAACCCATTTTAATCATTATTTAAACTTCCCAATAAAATCTTTAACACTATTTCAGGCTGAAATGATTCGTCATTGGATCACAAATTTTCTGTAACCTGACTGCAAGCTTTAGGGATTATCATGATACCTACAAAATAGAAAATGAGGTGTTCCTTTGAAATTCACAAAGACAGTTTTGAGCCTGGCCACTGCCGGAGCTATCTTCGGCAGTGGCCGCTACAAATGCAAGTGCAGACACCGTTACAAACTATCCCGCCCGCCAGTCAACGAGCTATCAGCAGACGAATTATCCGACCAAAGCAACAACTAATTCAACGACAACAACGACGCCAGCAACCAATAATGCCAGCACGAGTGCCAATGCAGTTGTCAACTTGGCCAAACAACTTGCCAGCCAAAACATCCCTTACGTATGGGGTGGCGAGTCACTAAAAGGAATGGACTGTTCCGGATTAACGGACTATGTATACCAAAAGGCCGCCGGCATCAGTTTAGGGCATTACACCGTCACTCAAGAAAGCCATGTCACCAAAGAAGCCATTTCTGCAGCTCAACCGGGCGATCTACTTTTCTGGGGCAACCAGGGAGCATCCTATCACGTTGCTATCTACATCGGCAATAACCAATACGTAGCGGCCCCTCAACCAGGCCAAAATGTTGAAATCCAAACGATCAATAGTGCCTTCATGCCAAGTTTTGCTGGCCATGTTAATTCATAATTGAAGGTATTTTAAACAATATTGGGATTTTAGGTCGTAAATTATCTCTAAGCCACTCAACTCACTATTTTTATATTAAGAAAACTGGCGACAAACATCTGATCTCCGCCATTTATGTTCAAAAAGCAATGCATTTCAAAACCAGAATGCATTGCTTTTTTCATGGGATTAAATCGTCTTTCGTCCCAATCTTACCTAATCTATTAATCATTAATCACGATCCCCACGATCACCACTAAGATTGTAATGGCCAGACATACCCAGCCCATTTGAGTGGCTCTAATTTCGTATTTCTTTTTAGTTTCCTCAGTCAAATTTTGATACTCTTTACCGACCAGTGAATTTGTTGCCAAAATTGTAAAGTCCTTCTTGACTAGCAGTCGATAAGTCACATAAGCAAACAAAACAACAATCGCCAACAACCCAAGGTTCACCGAAAATATCATCAGAACCACACACGCAATGGCTGCAATTAAAATTAAGATTCGCCGGAGTACCATCAAATCATCTCTCCAATCCACATCAAGCCTTACTATCTAAAGCTAGTACATTAAATTAATCACTGCTAATGACTTGATTGGATCAATTTTATAACCACTTGCGTTTTTCCGCAATATTTAAAGCCTCAATTCGGTTGGCAGCTCCTAATTTACTCAGGATTGATGAAATATAGTTTCGTACCGTACCGTTTGACAAGAACAACGCTTTGGCAATTTCAGCGGTTGAACTACCCTTTCTGATTTCTGCTAAGATCTGCGTTTCTTTGTCTGATAAAGGATTATCAACATCACCCAGAATTGAGCTGACTAACTCAGGTGAATAGATCGTTTTGCCGGCCATTACCTCATGAATCGACTGGATCAAGTCATCACTAGGGATGTCTTTGAGGAGGTAGCCATCGACGTAGGCGCCAACCGCCGTTTGAAAATAGTTTTTGTTGGCAAACGTGGTCAAAATGATCGTCTTCACCGGTAACTTCTGTTGGTCAATTTCTTCCGCAACCGTTAAGCCGGTCTTCTTAGGCATTTCAATGTCCAAAATTGCGACGTCCGGCTTTTCATACTTAATATGCTTGAACGCTTCCTCGCCATCTCCGTATGTCCCAATGACTTCCAGATCATCTTCAAGATCCAGTAATTGTGCCAGGGCACTACTTAGCAAACTTTGGTCTTCAGCCAAAGTAATCCTAATTGTCATTCATCCTGCTCCTTTGGTAGGCTCAAAGTGATGGTGGTCCCGTTTCGGCCGGTCTTAATATGAAATTGGCCACCAGCAATCGTTGCCCGTTCCTGCATACCACTGATGCCGTGGGCGTGATCCCAAACCTTGGTATAGCCAGTGCCATCATCAGTAATGGTTACCAGATAATCATCGTTGCCTCGGCAAAAATCACTTGGACTTGATCAGCATGACTATAGTTAATCACGTTGGTAATGGCTTCTCGTAATACCTCGGCAATCACGTTTTGGACCTTATCTGGCCACTGATTTGTCATTCCTTCATTAATCACATCAAGGCCTATTTGGCTAGCTTTCAGGGTATCAGCGACATCAATCATCATCTCAGCGATCGATAATTGGCGCAACCCAGTCACAATTTGCCGAACCAGTTGCAGGTTGTTTCTCGAGGCTGTTGCAATTTCTTAAGTTCGCTGGCAACCTGCTCGGGCTTTTTCTCAAGCAGTTTGGAAGCCAATTCAGCCTTGATAGTAATCGTCGAAAACGATTGGCCCAATGTATCATGCAAATCTCGGGCAATTCGTTCTCGCTCACCACGCTTAATCACGTCAGCGTAACGAGAATTCTGAGCCCGTAATTCTTCCCGACGCCGATAAGAATTAGAAATCGATTTGGCAGCCAGCGGTGAAAATAATTCGAACAAAATCATCACGATGCCACCACCGACGCCACTAGAACTCTCCCAACTGAAGAAATTCGATTGAACCTGAATTGCTAACCAGAGAAGACAGGCTCCTAAAGTGACATAATACCCAATCAAATATTGGCGGAACTTTGGTTTGCTGATCGGCAGTGACCCAATCTCCCAAGCCGTAAAGAGGGTCAAATACACCCAGGCATCGGTTACCGTCAATATCACACATAACAGATATTGCCCGTAGATCCAGATTGGCAAACTCTTGGTCACACTATAACCATTGCGATAAACCCAGATGAAGATAGCCAATAAGCCTGCGGTTACGAGCTTATGAGCCGTATCAAACGGCCACAAGCTCGTGATTGGAAAAATGATCCAAATTAACCAAAAGTATGGATAAAAACCAAACCGTTTAGGAAATAAGATATATTTTTGTAAGAATTTCATTGAGCCCTTTTAGTCCTTTGTATTTTTTGGACAACAACCAGTAGTCCGATCGCCAATACCAACCAGACCAGTTCTCCGCCAATCATTTTGAGCGGCACGGCCGTCTGTTTCATTACATCATTAACAATAACAGAAGTTTGATAAGTTGGTAAGAGCTTGCCAATTGTTTGGCTCCAAGTTGGCATCATCGATAGCGGCCACCAGAGGCCACTGAGGATGGCTGCTGGAAAGACAATCAAGTTAACCATCAAATTGACAATGGTGTTCGACCCGACAAATGACAGGCTAACGCCGAAAATCATGAGTGGAATGCTGGCAATCGTCACAACCGTTAAAATCACGAGCCAATTTATGACGCTCATGGACACACCAATGTATAATTTGGCAATCAATTCAATGACGGCAATTTCCACCATCGTCAAAATGAGTAGGACCATCCCCATTGAGGCATAGTACGTATTTCGAGAAACCGGTGACACATCGATAAAACGAATGTAAGCCTGCTCCTTATCCGAGAGTACCGTGTTGGCAACCGTAATAATCGAAGATAGCAATGTCGCGTAGATCGCCATGCTAACAAGGTAGGTTTTTTCAAACGAAGCCGGTAATCCCTGATTCATGACTTTGGTAAATAGGATATAAAACAATGCCGGCACCCCGATATCAAATGCCATGAACCGGGGGTTGCGAACAATTATTCTGATGATATTAGTCTTAACCTGATTCGTAAATGCATTCATCTTAGTCACCTTCCTTAACAACTTCTCTAAATATTTGATCCAACGACCGCTGAGTAATTCGAAGATTATGCAGATTGGCCATTTCTGGTGCTAATTCACGGACGACTGCATCAGCATCTTCGGTCACAAAAACATAATGATTCTGGTTATGGGAATCCAGGTCGCCGGATTGCACCAACGTGGTGAGCTTAAGTTCTGGCAACGAACTGTCAAACTCAACCAGAGTATGGGTAAAGCGCTTTTTCAACCCCATCAGTGCGCCATCATAGAGCACTTGCTGATTCTTCAGGAAAATAATCCGACTGGCCACATCGTCAATTTCTTCTAGATAGTGACTGGTCACAATGATCGTTTTACCGCTGTTGGAAAGCGCATGAATCTGTTGCCAAAAATCATAGCGGCTATTAGCATCCATTCCGGCCGTCGGCTCATCGAGGAATAGGAGTTCAGGATCTCCTGCCATTGCTAAAGCAAAGTTAAGTTTACGACGTTGCCCACCGGACATCTTGGTGACCATGGTAGTCAAATTAGCGCCAAGGTCAGCCAGTTCCACGATTTTACTGAACGCTAGGGGATGGGAATAATAACTACGAACTAATTTGATCAATTCATTCCCGCGAACGCGATCCAGACCAAAACTATCCTGAAACATGACGCCAATTTTGGCTTTGGTCGCTTTTGTTCGGGGAGCTTGCCCAAACACTTTAATTGTGCCATCACTGGGTTCTGTAAGGCCGAGCATCAAATTAATCAAGGTACTCTTTCCAGCCCCGTTCTTGCCAATCAGGCCAATGATTTCACCAGGCTCAACCTCAGAACTGATATCAGAAAGCACCCTTTTCTTGCCAAATCGTTTGGATAGGTTATTTACGTGAATCATTGTTGTCATGGTGGTCATCTCCGATTTCTTAATTGATGACTTTAGTTTACCGGCGAACGGGTTAAGGTTATAGAAGCAGCTGTCAGGAGATGAAGTGACAAATGTCATGAGTGTGAAACCAACCGGTTAACAATCGGAAAGTAATTTTTCTGTCAGGTACTTACGCGCAGATTGTCACTTGGTTGAGCACGCGTATTCTACATAGCAAATAACCATTTCCAAAAGAAAAAGCCCCCACCACAATCATCTATGGTAAGAGCATCAACCAAGCCGTATTTTCTCCGATAGTTACTCATAATTTATCCCAATCAACATTATTAATGTCAGTCGCTCCACTGTGATCCATTGCGCGTTCTTGAGCTTTAGAGAATTCACCCATACCGGCCAGATAAATGGTTTCGATCATCGAGTCCCAATCTCTTTTAGATACCACTACAACTGCTCTTTCCTCAGTACCATTAACAGGAGTGATAGCAATTGGTTCTCTCTTAGTATTAACATCATCTAGAATTTTATAGAAATTTTTTCGAGCGTTGGTTGGCGAATAGCTTTTCAAATTAATCACCTCAGCATTATTTTAGCGTGCCCATATTACGTCGTCCAAAAGTTCGCTCGTTATCTTTTGGCCTAACATGACATAAATTGGCCACCAATGTAAAGATTGCCCCTCAATCCTGTAAACAATTGGTAAATCGTCCCCCAATCATCTCTTTTTATGTCATGATTACCTTATGAAATTTAAACAGATTAGGAGTCACTATCATGTTAGATATCATCAAAGCCATTATTTTAGGGATTGTTGAAGGGATCACCGAATTTTTACCGATTAGTTCAACGGGTCATTTGATCCTGGTCAATGAATTTATCAAAATGAGCCAAACCACGCAATTCACCGACATGTTCAACGTCGTTATTCAGCTGGGCGCAATTATGGCAGTGGTCGTTCTGTATTTCCACAAGTTGAACCCATTGTCCCCCAAGAAAACGCATCTTGAACAGCGCGACACTTGGGTGCTTTGGTTCAAGGTCATCGTTGCGGTCTTACCCTCCGTCGTGATTGGCCTGCTGCTCAATGACTAGATGGACGCTCACTTGATGAACTGGGAAGTTGTTTCAGCAATGTTACTATTATACGGAATCCTGTTTATTGTGATCGAAAACCGCAACGCAAACCGGCAACCTGAGTTCACCGATCTTAACCGGCTGTCTTACCGAACAGCATTTATTATTGGGATGTTCCAGCTACTTTCACTGGTTCCCGGTACCTCGCGATCTGGGGCCACAATTCTCGGTGGTATCTTAATAGGCACTTCCCGATACGTTGCCACTGAGTTCTCATTTTTCTTGGCAATTCCAACCATGTTCGGGGCATCACTGCTCAAAGTCTACAAGTATTTTCACCATGGTGGCACCTTTGACGGCCTCCAAACTGCCGTACTATTGATTGGCATGCTGGTTTCATTTATGGTTGCTTACCTCGCGATCCGCTTCTTGCTCAATTACATCCAGCATAATAACTTCAAAGCATTTGGCTGGTACCGGATTATTTTGAGCATTATTGTGATTGGGTATTTTGGACTTCGCGCTTTGATCTAACAATAATCAAAAAGAGCATCTTATCACAGACATATTGACGGTGATAAGGTGCTCCTATTTCTTATTAAACGATATTTACCTTACTTCAAAGCTCCCTGCACATCCCGCACCATCGCCAACTCCTCATTGGCTGGAATTAACAGGATTCGAGCCGAAGAGTCCTTGGTTCCAAGATCACCGGGCTTTTGCTGATCATTCAACTCAGCGTCCAACTTGATGCCAAAAATTGCCAGCTTCTTGCAGACTTCCTCGCGAACCCATTGATCATGTTCACCAATTCCGCCGGAGAAGACGATTGCGTCGACGCCACCAAGTTCGGTGATGTAACTCGCCGCATATTTAACGGTTCGATTGACAAACATATCGAGCGCCAATTGCGCCCGAGGATCTTTTGAACTCTCGAGGTCCCGCATATCAGAGGAAACCCCGGAAACTCCCAGCAAACCCGAGCGGTCGTTGAACATTTCAATCACTTCATCAGCTTTGGCCCCCATCCGTTTCATGAAAAACGGTACCAGAGCAGGGTCAACATCACCGGATCTGGTCCCCATTACTAACCCGTTCATTGGTGTAAAGCCCATTGAGGTATCGTAACACTTGCCGGCCTTTTCAGCTGCGACAGAAGCCCCCGAGCCCAAATGAAGGGTGACTAATTTTGCATCTTTTTTCCCAAGCAGCTCATCGGCTTGACCCGTAATGAAGCCGTGGTTGATGCCGTGTTCGCCATAACGGCGAATGGTGAATTTCTCGGTTAACTCGTAGGGAATCCCATAGATCGAATTGACTTCCGGCACGTCTTTGAAGAAGGCACTGTCAAAGATCGCGTACTGATCCGTATCAGGTAAGATCCGCTGAATAATCTTGATATATTCAGCTTCCACTGGATTGTGAATTGGGGCAATTTCACCCAGATCAACAATCTGCTGCAAAACGTCATCGTCAATTTTGGCAACTTTATCAAAGATGTCACTGCCAGCAACCACTCGGTTACCCACGGCATCGATATCATGCAGATGATCGATCACCCCCAGATCCTTCAAGTTATTGAGCATGATGGCAGCGGACCGTTCATAATCAATCTTGTCCTCAGTGGTTTGGTACTTCTTGCCATCCCCATACTTGATTTTAACGATCGAGCCCGGCATATTCAGCCGCTCAACTTCCCCATCGGCAAGCACCGTTTCTTTTGGCATATCAAATAATTTAAATTTGAGTGATGAACTTCCTGCGTTTACAATTAAAACTTTGGCCATAATAGAACCTCCAATATTTAACTCGCCGTTTTCACTTGTGAATGAAAACGCAACCATATTAAAAGTATACTATGAAATGAGCAGAAGTGATACAAATGAAACTAAATCTGAGGGGCTATTTAATTCGTATTCCGATTCAGTACTGAGCTTCTCACAATAATTTCAGGATCAATCACTTCTTGGGTAATCTTGGTATCCCCGTCAACTTCTAGAATGTCCATCAGTGAAGCAACCCCTTTTTTGATGATTTGCGAAGTTGGTTTGCGCACAGTCGTCAACGGTGGGGTTAAGTACTGCGAGTAGCTCATGTCATCATAGCCAATGAAGGAAACATCTTCGGGTACCCGATACCCCAGCTCAACGCAAGCATTGATAGCTCCAACGGCCATATCATCGTTTTCGCAAAAAACACAAGTTGGCACTTGGCCACTAGACAAGATCTGACGCATCAACTTGTTACCACTTTGAGGCAGATAGTCGCCTCGCTTAACCAAATTAGAATCAACTTCCAAGCGGTGCTCCTTAAGAGCCTCAAAAAAACCTTCACTTCGCTGCTTAGAAGACTCAAAAGATTTAACTCCCTTAATCAGGCCAAAATTCCGATGCCCCATTCGAATGGCATACTCAACAACATTTTTGGCCCCCAAGAAATCATTGTGAGAAAAATTTGTGATGTCATTTCGCTCAATTTTACGGTTCAAAACAACCAGTGGCAAACCAATACTGTGAATGTAATCGATAAAGCCATCGTCGGATTCTGACTGGCTCAAAACGATAATTCCATCAAAATTTTGAACGGAAACGCCTTGGCTATTCATAACGTGATCGATACTATTAACAGAGAGCGAATAGCTTTTTGGCAAGGTTGTTTGCGATTGCTGCATCACTTCTGTCAAGAAGCTGGCCGAAGTCCCTGTGTCAAGATTGGTAAAAAAGACACCAATCATGTAGGAACGGTTCATGACCAAACTTTTTGCATTCAGATTGGGAACGTAGCCGATTTGTTTGGCAATCTCAGCAATCTTTTTGCGAGTAGCCGGCTTAACCAACTCACTCCCATTTAACGCCCGTGACACGGTTGTATGCGACACGTTCGCCATTTCGGCAATTGTTCTGATTGTCACTGAACCTTTCTCGGAATTTTTCATGAAGCCAACTCCCTTCTCGATAACTTGATACATAAATTTTACCATTATCATCATTGATTATCTTACAAATATTCTCCCAGGCAACAAAAATGACATACGCCATATTTTTAAATAGGTCGTATGCCACTCTGAGGTGTACCCCAAAAGTTAAAGTAAATATTTGCTTGTCTTTCCTAGGCGGCACGGAGTCGATAGCTTATCGGCGCTGTG
>NZ_JAHPPD010000031.1 GCF_019061365.1 Lentilactobacillus dabitei | reverse complement strand
TAAGACCGGTACCCCAGGTGTTTACAACGTTACTTACCAAGTGGGTTCGATTACAAAGACCGCCAAGATCACTGTATTGGCCAATCAAACGGCTCTAAATGTTAAGGACCTAGCGCTACACGTTGGCGATACCTTTGCTAATAAAGATGCCTTCATTAATGCTTTGGATAAAGATGGCAACGCCGTTGACTTTAACAAAGTAACGGTTGGCGGTGATAAAGTTGATACCACCAAAGCTAGTACCTACACAGTTACCTACACCTATGCCGGAATCACTAAGACCGCTACGGTAACTGTTGCTGATAGTTTAGCTGCAATCTCAGCTCATGATGCCACGATCATTGCCGATACTCAAGACAGTTTCGATACTACTAAATTATTTGATTCAGCGACTAACCATGATGGCCAGCAATATACGGATTATAATGCAGCCAAAGCCGCTGGTTTAACGATTACCGGAACTGTTGATCCAACCAAAGTTGGTGACTATCCAGTGGAGCTGAGATTTGACGGCGTTACCAAAGATGTAACGGTTCACGTGGTTAAAAACCAGTCTGCGGTTAATGCGAAGAATATTGATCTTTATGTTGGCGATAATTATACCGCCAGAGATGGTTTCGTTTCAGCCAAATCAGCTGATGGCAGTGATGCAGACTTTAGTAAAGTGACGGTTGGTGGTGATAAAGTTGATACCAGCAAACCCGGCATTTACAAGGTGACCTACACTTACGAGGGCCAAACGGCCACTTCTGTGGTCACTGTCAATGCTGATCAAACCGCTTTGAAGACTGTGCCAACTATTGAATTAACTAATGGTGGTAGGTTTAATGCAAGTCAGGGCTTTATTTCCGCAACTACTAAGCAAGGTCAACAATTGAATTATGCTGATGTCGTTAAGCAAGGCTTACAGGTAACGGGCGCTGATTTTGATACCACTAAAGCTGGCACTTACACTGTCACTTATAGTTTCAATGGAAAGACTGCTACAACTAGAGTGATTGTCGATGCTGCTATCAATAACAATGGTGATAACAATGACGGTACTAACACTGGAATAGTTGTAACGCCAAGTAACAATAACAGTAGCGGCAATAGTAGCAATTCGAACGGTTCAAACACGTCAGGCAACTCAACGACGGTAACCAAACATCCAAGCACTCCCAATGTTGAAGGCTACAAGTCATTCCAGGTTTATAATAAACGGTCCATTTACCGTTACAAATCGGCCACGTTTAGCAAGAAGAATCGGATCAAAGGCTACAAACGAACACCACGTTATGAAGCAGCTAACTTTAGAGTGGTTGCTAAGGTAACCAATAAGCAAGGTCATGCTCGTTATAAGTTGTCCGATGGCAGCTACATCACTGCTAACAGCAAGTATGTTGCCTCACTTTACTGGCGATCTAAGCACGCAACAGTATATTCATATAATCCTAAAGGGTTGTATGAATATAAGGGGACTAGGTTTAACAAGAGAGACCGAACCCGATTTGTTAGACAAGGGACTAAACTACACGTTGCTGCTTGGTATAAGCGTTCTGATGGGATGAACCGGTTCAAATTAACCAACGGACGCTACGTTTCAGCTAACAAACAATTTAGTAGCATTGTTAAGCCCCATCGCTTAGGCAAATAAGTTGGTTTAAGATTTTTAATAATCACGAGAATAGTTGACAATTAACTTAGATTTTTTGTCAGGGATTCCGTCAGTTTGATAAAGAGGGGCCAAAACATGCCCCGCCAATCAATAAACTGAGACAAATCTTCCGCTTCCTTGGAAGATTTATCTCAGTTTTCTATTTAATTTAATCAAAAATATGATTTGAGCGGTATCCTTTAATCGACTGATTCATAGCAGGACTAGATTGCTTCTTCGACTCATAATTGGAATTTTGAAATTCAAAGAGAAAAATCACTAACGGGACAAGGGACATCAAAAATTATTTTCTTTTCATAATCTTAGTTAATCAGCGTCATTAATAAGTAAAAAAAGCACTGTGAGCCTTCAGCACCATATGACTAAACAATTTGAAACGCCAAAATCCTTTTACGCACATTTATCTAGAAATTTGATTATAATGTAATCATCTAAAAGGGAGGGTTACTAAAATCATGGAAATTTCACAGACTGATTTTGACATATTAGATGCTATTCAAACTGGCCGAGTTGGCGCCGGTACCTTGATTAACCACTTTGTCGATTATTGTGATAACGCAATTGGCGGCCATCCACAGCCACTTATTGACGCTGGCTTGATCAAAAGCGACGGCAAAACAGTTGATGGCTTGACCGATGCTGGGTTGGCTGCATGGAAAGACTACAAGACCAAGCACGAAGTCGATGAGTAATGTATTTGAAACTAAAATGAATGTTCAAAATACAAAAAGGGATTCAAACGTTGAGATTAGTAAACGTTTGAA
The DNA here is from genome assembly GCF_019061365.1 of Lentilactobacillus dabitei. Lineage (GTDB taxonomy): Bacteria > Bacillota > Bacilli > Lactobacillales > Lactobacillaceae > Lentilactobacillus > Lentilactobacillus dabitei. Next base: position 26,281 of record NZ_JAHPPD010000031.1, on the reverse strand, counting down.
TCCCTTTTGAACTCACTAGCTGAACCATTAATTTGTTCGATAAACCCGAAAGACTTTAGTCACCTGATTTCCCGTTTGATCGGTGGCGGTGACGGTGAAATAGTTCGTGCCTAAATGTAAATTAAATGTTTGGTTAAAGTGATGTGCGTTGTGTGGGTTCGCAATTTTCTGGGATGGCAGCGGGTTAAACCCAGCGTCATTGTGTTCATGGAAAAGAAGATTGCCATTAATATCGAGGCGGCAGCCGTCAATGTTATCATCAACCGTGCCGCTTAACGTAAACTGACGGCTACTGGTCGTCACGTCGTAATGACCAGTTTGGTGATCCAAGATCGCTTGACGGTCTTGGTCAATCGTTAGCGTTGGTAATGTCGTGTCGACAATCATTTCCAAGGTTCCTCGGTATGAATGGGTCTTTTTCTTCGTTGTGTGAGTCAAAATGTAGCCAATGCCTCTTTGACTTGGTGATTGCAGTGGTATCTTGAATTGGAAATGACCAGTCTTGGTGAGATGAACGCGGTTTTGTGAACTGACCTCAGCTGGGTTCTTGAGAATGATCAATTTCGAATGAGCCCGTTTGACTTGGCCGGTGATCGTCAGGATATGGCTTGTGGCATTATAAACGTGGCTGTGAGCATTAATAATGGAGATGTTGTTATCGTTTAATCCATGAAAATGAATGCCCGGGGTTTTCATGAATCGGGTTGTCAAAGCATAAGGCTCTCGGCTTTGCATGACGGGGAGGTCGCTGGTTTGCTGATCCCAAAGTTGGTTTGAAAAAGGTCCCCGCGCCTTTGATTGACTTACCGATGGCTTCACTCTGATTGTCCGTTTGTTAGTGTTATCCGCTACATTGCTTAATGTCAGCTGAAGTTGGCCACCCTTCTTAGTCAATTGTTGCCGTTGTTTGGGTGGTAATCGGAAACGAATGGTACCCCGGTTGGATTTACCATGGTTGTTCAGGCCAACTCCAACAGGACTAGCGTGATTAATGCTTAATCTCAAGGCGGAATACGGGCCGAAACCAGCACCACTATCGGTGTACGCAGCACTAACGACTCCATTATGGTAGCTGGTTTTTAAAATCTTTGGAGCTATCATATCAACTTTAACCGGTAGATCAAAGAATTGAACTCGGTGGCGACCAGCATTAAAGTTAGTCGTTTTGAATTGATACGTATAACGGCCGTCGACAACCGGCGTCATTTTGCCAGTCGTTTGATTGAATACTTTCCCGTCCCAAGTGAACTTTTGAGGAGCCAACCGCAGCGAATCAGAAAGGGTTAGATCGTTGTTGTACGCAGCGCCGTCTTCATGAAATGACCTGGTCGTATTGGTCTCTTGGTCAACCGTTCGGATGACGTGGCCGGTGGCGTCTAAAATTTGAACTTTGACGGCTGCTAGATTCTGCTTGGCAAAGACGTATGGATTGACCGAATCGGCGTGCCCGTCCCCATTTGGTGAAAAGGCCACCTTTTGTGTCACAATTTTAGTTGGAATCTGGTCGGCAACCTTTGGATGATCGTTGATGTAACTGGCCAAAGAAGTTCGATCACCGAGGCCAAGTGGGGTGTTATGATTATCCAGCAAGTAGCCGCCCAAAAAAATGCTCCCGGATTGATTGGCAGGCTTGTCAATAACCTGTTCAACCGTTGAATCGCCGTAGTATCCATAATAAGGCACGGTTAAATTTTGACTATCATCGGCGGCTTTAAAGGTCACGTAGCATTCAACTTGCTTATTAGAAGGGGTTAAAGTGGCGATATTCAGGTTAAAATCAATCGTTTTGCTTTGCTGCGGTCTAAGTTCAACTGTATTGATGGAACTGGTTAAAGTAGCACCAACAAGGGGAAAATCGTGGGCGATTCCCACTCCTGATGATTTGAGGGTCCGGGTTTCGGTGGCTGGCGTCCCGGGATTGATCGTGTAAGTTTGTGGAGTACTGCCATGATTGGTTACCCGAACGGTAAAGTGGGCTTGATTGCCAATTTGATGCAGTGAAACGGCGCTTTGCCCAGAAGCTGTGTCGATCGCCGAACCGGCTAAATTGACGGCATTTTCAACGTTAACTTGGCCAGCACCCTGCTGCCGAGGAGAAACCAAGTTGCCAGGATAATGGCGATCATTCATTGGCTGCGCTGCGTTAATCAAGGAGACTTTAACTGCATCAACCAGTGCCTTTCCTTGAAGGTCGGGTTGAGTTTGAGTTAATTTTTGCATGACAAGCGCCGCTGATCCGGCAATGTATGGGGAAGCCATTGATGTACCGGTATCAGTTGTCAGCGTGTTATTCTTCCAAGTTGACACAATATTTTTTCCCGGGGCACTAATTTCTGGTTTGAAATCAAATTGTGGGGTGGGCCCCCAGCTTGAGATTGGATCCATGGCACTTTTGGCCCCCAGACTGGTATTCTCATCACCAACGGCCACGGCTTCGGCTGAAACGGCCGGGTTCGTGATGGTGCCAGTATTGGCTGGTTCGTAAGTTGTTTGATTTGAATTGGCGTCTTCATTGTTGTCTGTGAGAATACTACCGGCGTGACCATAGTTACTACCGGCAACTGCAACAAATATCCCATGATTGACCGCATAATGAATGGCGGCTTGTTCTTGATCAGTTTGCGACTGGTTGCCAATGACAATCCCCAGTGATAGGTTAATCACATTAGCTCCTAAATCAACGGCATCACGGATTGCGCGGGCAACGTCGTTGGGAAATTCATCATCAAAGCCACCAAATACCTTCATATTGAGTAGTTGAGCTTGAGGGGCCACCCCTTTGACGTAGCGCGAATTACTTTTGGTAGGGGAGCCGTTGGCAGCGACAATCCCAGCCACGTGTTGACCATGAAAGGAAGCTTGTTCGTCGGGGGCAGTATCATCGTTATTGTTGTTAACATAATCATACGCAAACGGAATCTTAGCACTCACATAGCGACCATAACCCCGGTTGGCGATAAATTGTTTGGCGGCGATTTTGGTGATTTTGGCAGTGGCCGGATCACTTAAGGTGAGATCATGGTGGGGCTGGATGCCACTATCAACAACTGCTACGACCATGCCTTGCCCTTGAAAGCCTTGCTGCCAGGCATCGACAACGTTTCCCTTGGTTAAGGAGGCTTGATTTGCAGGTGTAGCGGTTTGTCTGGTACTGGCAAAGATCTTTTGGCGGTTAACCAAATTTGTGGCGGGGGAAAAATTGATAAGGCTATAGCCAAAAAGGGCGACTAACATGACTGCTAGTCCCTTAATGGGTCTCTTTAAATGAATGAATAGCATAAAATCACTCCTGAATTTAGCAATTACTGCTTTAATTGGAAGGCGTGGTTATTCTCAAACAACTTGCCTATTTGAAGAAGTAAATCTTCGCGACCTTTTCTGGCGATAAATTGAATACCGAGTGGCATACCATTTTTACCAACGTAGGTAGGCAAACTGATTGCCGGTTGGCCCGAAATGTTTGCCAACTGGGTAAACGGCGACAGGGTCAATGCTGGCAGCCATTGATCCCAAATAATCTGCAACTGTTCAGTTGGATTGAAACTGTCGATATTGATGAGTTTAGCCATATTTTCATTAGAAACCAATGGGGTGTTGATCCTCGGTGCCTGCTGAGCCGTGGTGGGGGTTAAGTAGAGATCAAACGCCTGCTGGAATTCGTCCATATCACTGGCAACGGTATCCCAAAAACTCAATGCTTGACTATACTGAATGGCCGTGACTGAGCGGCCAGTGACAGCTAGTGCCCAAGTTAATGGTTCAACATTCTGTTTGATCGTTTCATCTGACAAGTGCATGTTATTAAATAAGGTGGCTGTTTCACCGGCATTCATCACGTAATAACTCTTCATTAAACCAATGCCATCGATTGGGGCGTCGGCAGCTTCCACGCTGAAACCGGCAGTTTGAAGGAATTGGACAGCGTTTAGAACGGCTTGCTCTGCTTCATCAGAGACCGGTGTTCCAACTGGTGATTGAGTGGAGTAGGCGATATGCAAGTCTTTTGGTAACTTGTCCAGTGACTGGGCGAATGGCTGAATTGGCTTTGGAACTTGGAAGGGAGCAGCCATTTGAACGGTTGTTAACGCGTCTAATAAATTAGCGGTATCGGTGATCGTTCTGGTAATTGCAAAATTAATCGAAGCGCCTTGCCAGCCACGCCATTCAATCGGTCCGGTTGGAACTCTTCCTCGGGTTGGCTTCAAGCCAATGGTTCCAGAAAATGAAGATGGGATTCGAATAGAACCTCCACCATCATTGCCAGCAGCGATTGGCAGCCAGTTTGCCCCAACAGCTGCAGCCGAGCCACCAGAAGAGCCCCCGGGTTGAAAATCAGTATTCCAAGGATTGTGAGCATTGCCATAAAGTTTGGAGTCAGTCACATTCTTAAAGCCAAATTCGGGCGCATTGGTTGCTCCAACCGGAATCAAACCGGCGTTAATCAATGATTTGACAAAATTGTTTGTCAGGGTTGCCTTGTGATCCTTCAATAGCTCGGAGCTTCCAGTATCCGGTTCGTCTTTGAAATATTGACCGAGCCCCTTCAAGAGGATTGGAATCCCCGCGAACTTTTGGCCAGTATCATGGAATTGGGTTGCCATTTTTCGGGCGCGGTCCGGCCATACATTGGTAACCGCATTTAAACGATCATTATCGGCACTAATTGTGCTGATTAATTGATTGACCAAATCCAGTCGATCCAGTTGGCCGGCTCGGATCATCTTTGACAAATCAGTTGCGGAATAGTTTGATAAATCAGTATTTGCCATTTGCGACTCCTTTCTGCGTTGTTAGCGCGCTCAATTAAGCCAAATGAGTTTCAAAATCAATGAAATCTTGTGGAATGGGGGCAACAATTGTTTTAAGTTCTTTTGTAAATGGAAGTGGTAGTTCAACTTGCCACGAGTGTAACATCAAACCAGTGCAGCCATCATTTGCATTATACAGCGGATCTCCAACCAAGGGGTGACCAAGGGCCTCAAAATGGACGCGAATTTGGTGAGTGCGCCCGGTTTCTAGCTGAATTTGGACCATTGAGTAATCACCCGATTGTTTGATGAGGTGATAGTGGGTGATTGCCCGAGCACTGCCTGGACCACCTACTTTTCGCTTTCGTTTATCATCGGGATCACGACCGATGGGGAGATCAATGGTTCCTTTGGATGGAAGCCCGGTTCCTTCAACCCATGCCAAGTATGTCCGCTTAATCGTTTTCTCACGGATATTTGCGACCAAGATAGGCACCACCACCGGATTCTTTGCAAAGAGGATGGCCCCACTGGTTTGCTGGTCCAATCGGTGAATCATGTAGGGCACGGTTCCTTCGGTCTGCAGGTAAGCTGCTAAATGATTGATTGTCGCGCCAATTTCCCCCGGCTGATTGGGATGCGTTTTATCCCCGCGGCGTTTATTGATGACCAGCAAGTTGGTGTCTTCATAGACAATTTCAACGCTGGCAGCTGAATCTGGTTGAACATGAGGAAACGGATTGGCAAAATCGGCTGGCGTAAAAGTGAGCTGAATTTGATCACCAGCTTTAACCGGAAAATTGACGGGTAAATACTTGCCATTGACCAGCACCCGTTCGGCGTGGCGAATGCTGTAAACAAGGTGTTTGGGCAGCTGCCAATAATTATTCAATAGTGTTTTGAGAGCTTGGCCGTTCATGACTGGGGGAACGGTTTCTTTAAAGGCCCAATAAGGTTTACGGTTCATGCTTTTCCTCTTCTAAGCCAAAAAAGACTGAGACAATCGGCGCTTTGATCCCAGAATGGACTGAAAAGAACCAATTATTCCTAACTTTTTGGAATAGTTGGTTCTCTTTGTTAAATAACTCGGGTCAACCGGATGGCAAAGCCTTTTTTAAGTTAACCATCAATATCGATCCAAGCTAATAATGATTGGTTGGAAAGGAACAGATGTCTCAATCTTTCTGCTGTTTTATTTGCTGGTTTGTTTCTTTTGATTCTTCGATCGCACGATCAAGACGTCACACTTTGAAGTCCGAGTGACGTAGCTGGTGACTGAACCGATAATCAATCGTTCAACGGCACTCAGCCCGGTTGATCCCATCACGATCACATCAGTATCATGATCAGTGGGAAATTCGCGGGCAATAATTGGCTTTGGATTTCCAAATCGAATATGGATATCCACGTCTTTAACGCCGGCCTCCTCAGCTTGTTTTTTCAATTCTTTGAGTTTGCTTTCTGTGTTTTCAGTTAACTTGAAAACAACGTCGCCGCTTACGGCACTCCCATAAGTTTGGTTAAATTGGTTAACTTCCAAGATGTTCAGGATATCTAAATGAGCGTTGTTAACTTTGGCTACTTCAATTGCACGCTGTAGCACATTTTCAGTAACAGCTGAACCATCAACTGGTACCAAGACGTTCTGATAATTTTGTTCTTGCATGTTCATCACCCCATAACCGATTTGCTTCCATCTAAACTATAACATTCTCAGATGGAATTGTAAGCAAAAAAGTGAGCGGATCCAGGCGGTTAGTAACCGGAGCGTAAGTCTCCTCAAGCGGAAATTCCGGGTTTGGGAATTTTTGCTTGAGGTGCTTACGTGCAAGTTGCTGCTTGGAGGAGCTGTCCTAAAAAAGTGAGCGGAGTAAAGCGGTTAGAAGTCGGAGTACAAGTCGCCGCTGAGGGAAATTCCCGGTTTTGGAATTTTTCTCAGTGGTGCTTACATGCAGATCTCTGCTTTACGCAGCTACCCCAAATTAGTAAAGGCCTTGCATGTGATTGTAATCGCTTACCGTTGGTGCTACCATTCTTATGAGTCATAAAATGAAAAGAGGGTTTTTGAATATGTATTATTACGTCATGAAGTCAAACGATATTCGGCGCAACCTTGCCACTGAGCAATATTTAATGAATGAAATTGAATTCGATGAACCGTTGCTGCTATTTTACATTGAAGGTCCATGTATCATTGTTGGTCGTAATCAGAACACTCTTGAAGAAATTAATAAAAAATATGTTGATGAACATGGCATTATCGTGACCCGCCGGCTTTCTGGTGGGGGTGCGGTCTACCAAGACCTCGGTAATCTGTGTTTTAGCTTTGTGGTTGATAGTGATAGTGAAGAATTTGGCGACTTTAAATCATTCGTTCAGCCAATCGTTGACGCATTGCATGACATGGGGGCAACCACCGCAGAAGTCAGTGGCCGAAACGATATCTTAGTTGATGGCAAGAAGTTCTCCGGGAATGCCATGTATACCAAGAACGGTAAGACATTCTCTCATGGAACATTGATGCTAGACGTTGACCTTTCTGTGATTCCAAAAGCATTGGATGTCCCAGAGGATAAGATCAAGTCTAAAGGAATTAAATCAGTGCGTTCCCGGGTAACAAATTTGAAGCCATATCTGGCCGCAAAGTATCAAAACTTAACGACCCCAGAATTCCGTGACCGTTTATTAAAAGAGTTGTTCCATGTAGATGACTTGGCTCAGATCAAGGATAAGGAATACCAGTTGACCGATGAAGATCAAGATGGCATCGATAAGATTTTTGATGATTATTATAATAATTGGAATTGGGTATATGGTAATTCACCTGAATTTACCGTTAAGAAACGCCAGCACTTTACGAATGGAACCATCGATGCCCGATTGCAGGTAGATGATGGTAAAATTACCAACATTAAGTTCTATGGCGATTTCTTTGGCCCTCAGGATGCAGGAGAAGTGGCTGATAAGCTTAAAAGCGTACGATTTGAACGTCAGGATATTGAAGATGCCTTCAGTGGGATTGATACCAATCAGTACTTCACAGGTATTCCAAAGCAGGAGATTGTAAACATGTTACTGGATTAATCCCCTCAATTGCAATCTGGTAAAGTTTTCTCAACTTTGCTTTCCTAACGTTACCAAATAAGTTAAACTAATATTGTTAAGTAAAAGGATAAAATTAATCATAATTGTATCCTTTTTCTTTTAGTTATCGAAAGAATAGGGGATCAAATGAAAGCAGAAGAGAAAAAAGTGGTTTGGTGGGCGATTGTTTCACTCGGGCTGTTTCTAGTCGTGAATTGGCTGATGGTTCTGCCGATCATGAAGCTGCATCAATCAGTTCCAATATCAGAAGCACTTCAAGTAACTTACATCGCAATTACATTTTATGCCGCAACGATTATTCTAGCTGTGTTGAAGGTTCGAATCAGCTATTATCTATTGGCCGCAGTGGTGGCAATTTACACTGTTGGCTTGGTCGGGATGGTCGTTACCATGATGAATGGCAGCACGGCTAACGTTGCGATTAGATTGTTAATGGCTGCACTAGGTGCTTTTGGCATTTTCATCAATATTTATTGGTTTATGATTGCTTATAAAATGCGGGTGGTTCTCCAAAAGGGTCATCGGGAAAAGCAAGCTGAGAAACTCAAGAATTTCAAAAAGTAGGTGAAAATAGTTGGAAAAAGATGTTGCAAGTTTTATTGAAGATATGACCAACGAGAAAATTGAAGGCAAAACAGTCAGTGCAAAATTGGCAACCGTTGTCAAAGATCCTGCAAAGGCTATGCAGCCATTGTATGATTTTATTGAAGAGCAGCTTAACCTTGGAAAGCTTGGGTATGGCGAACTGACAATTGATGATGCGGATGCGGTTATTCGACTGGAAACCAATCTCATTAATCTGCCGCTCCAAGAACCAACTCGAATTTCAAAGATGATATCCGATCAAGACAAATTACCGGTTAACGTTTATTTGGTTATCAGTTCGCCGTTTGTTAATCAGTCGGGATTGCGAATTGATGAAGTTTCTAGTGCTGATGACTTTTTTGGCCACTTGGCAGATTATTCGAAGACAATGAATGAGTGGGTCGCCGAGAAACTGGCCGCCATTCAAGAAAATAGGGCTAAGAAGGCTGAGGAGGCTGCTCACGAGGCTGAAAATAAGCCAAAAGGGACTAAGCCGACGAAGGCAAAGACGACTAAATCTAAGAAATGATTGAAATGACACTGAAAATGTGGCATACTATTCACATGCGATGAGTCGAGAGACCACACAGCATTTATGCTGTTCGCGCAAGCGACTAAGGTGGTATTTTGAGTGGGACACATTTTAAGCACGGATTTGTGGTGTCTGACTTCAGCGGATTGTGGAGTCCAAGAAGTCCATTTATATTAATATAAGTGCCGCAGAAAAGGATTAGCTGAATTTCAGCTAATCCTTTTCTTATATAATTAAGCTTAAAAAATGAGACTGGGTTTAGGCGATTTGATCCCAGAATTTAACGAAAAGAACCAATTATTCCTGATTTTGGAATAGTTGGTCATTTTTGTTAGATGGCAGGGATCAGCCGTTTGGCACAGCTTTTATCTAGGTGGCTATGGTGATCTATGTGAATGATCATCGATTGAAAATTAATATATGTCCCAGCCTTATCTCTAAATGTGAAAACAAAATCACTATTAGATGAATGCCAAAGGCAATTTTTGAGTGGTATTATTACCAAATAATTCTGAGTTATCCAGCTAGTCGGAGAATACAATTAAACGTTCAATATCAATTTACCAACCACATGGCCGGTCTCACTCTGCCGATGCATTGCTTGGACATTCTCAACGGTAAACGGTAATTGTTTGGCAATCTTGATCTTCAATTTACCAGCCCCCAGTTGAGCGCTTAGCTGGGAAATGATCTCATGCCTTGGGGCAGCATTGATCTTCTCAAAATAGACGTCATGTTGTTTCCCTAATTCAGTTGTTTCGGGCAAGGTCTCCACAATCGAGATGATTCTGCCACCTGGTTTAACGACTTTAAATGCATCAAGCTGGTTTTGACCACCGAGCGTATCAAACACCAAATCAACATTTTTGACTTGATCTGCAAAATTGGCTTGAGTGTAGTCAATGACCTTGTCAGCACCTAATTGCGTCACAAAACTAACATTTGGGCTGCTGGTGGTCGTTAGCACGTGGGCACCGGCATTCTTAGCCAATTGGATCGCCATCCCACCTACGCCACCAGAACCAGCCAAAATGAGGACTGTCTGGCCGCGCTTGAGTTGACCGGCGTCAAACAGGGCTTCCCAAGCAGTTGTTCCAGCTAAGGACAATCCAGCCGCAGCTTGGAAAGATACCGTGATTGGTTTATGAGCGAGCTTATCGGCGTCAACAGCATAAAACTCTGCGTAAGTGCCCCGATTACTTGGCGTGCCATAACCAACAACCGCATCCCCAGGTTTAAATCCTGAGACCTGGCTGCCAACTTGTGAAACGATGCCGGCCATTTCTTGCCCTAAGACGATCGGAAATTTGAATGGATAGCGTTCTTGGCGCAAACCACTGCGAGTTTTCCAATCAATTGGATTGACCCCAATGCTGACAACTTTAACCAATACTTGATTAGGGTGGATATCAGGCACGGGGATGGATTGTTCAGTTAATTTTGATTCATCACCGTATTCATTGATGACGATTGCGTTCATGCTATCTGAGTTTGTCATTTAATCACCTCGCACACATTATACCCGTGAAACGTAAAAGTGAAAACTAGCAGATAAGTTGTGTACAATTGAATTGACTTTGATTGGAAAAAGCGTAACCTTAATAATTGAGGAGCTGATAAAATGAAATTAACCATTACAGATGACGCACTAACCCATTTAATGTCAGTATTTCCAGCAACTAGCAAGTTCTTATTAAGCTTTGACGATGGGGTTGGCCCCTTTTCTAAGGTCGGCATCTGCTCATTAGATGTGAGTTTTGATGTGATTGCCGTTTATCGGGATGCGAACGTACCTGACTATCAGGCAAAGCTGACCACGAATGTCGGTGACTGGTACTATAAGGGATATTCCAAGCGATATTTAGATGATAATATGAAGCTTGATTATGTTAATAATCGGTTTAAGTTATCTGGTGATAGCGGTATTTTGGACGGAAATGTTGATTTAAAAAATCTAACGACTCAAAAAGCATCATAATTAAACAAAAAGATTCAGACAGAGTTTGAAGTGCAACTTTGTCTGAATCTTTTTTTGATATAGGTTAGTGATTAATATGAGGCAACATAATCATTTAATTGTTGAATGTACAAGGCCTTTTTCTCATCGCTAATCCAAGAAGTTTCAAAGGAATTGCGGGCAAGCGTGACAATTTGATCCTTGGTGAGGTTGAATTTATCAGCTATCGCATAATAGTTATCACTGATGTAGCCACCAAAGTACGCAGGATCATCTGAATGGATGGAAACTTTCACGTTCTTTGAAAGTAACTCCAGAACTTCCTTGCCCTTCATTTCTGGTGAAACAAAGCTGTTAGACAATGGGCAAGAAGTTATGCCGATATTTTTCTTAGCAACAAAATCAACCAGATCAGGGTCCTCGACGATATTGGTTCCGTGATCCAATCGTTCGACACCCATAATTTCAAGGGCTTGGCGAATATGTTCAATCGAATCCTTTTGGTCGATGTCACAGTGGGTGGTCAAGTGAAGACCCGCAGCGGCTGCATCCTCAAATTGACGGGCAAACTTCAACGGTGGGTTGTTGTGCTCATCAGAATCAAGGCCGATACCGACGATCATATCCTTGTAATTCATTGCTTCTAATAAAGTTTTTCGGGCGGACTCTTTTGAGAAGTCGCGGAGGAAACACATGATGAGTGATGCATCAACATTCAATGCCTGGGCATCGACAACTGCTCGGTGAAGACCATGAATCACTGTTTCAAATGCAATGCCCCGGCTGGTATGAGCTTGGGGGTCAAAGAAAATTTCTACGTGGCGGACGTTGTTTGCGGCCGCTCTTTTAAGGTAGGCAAATGCTAAGTCATAAAAATCCTGTTCATGTTGGAGGACATTCATAGCTGGATAATAAACAGCTAAAAATGAAGCCAAGTCATCATATTGATACGTTTTTTGAACTTCTTCGATTGTTGATTGGCCAATATCGATATGGTTACGCTTGGCTAATTTTAATTTTAAGTCGGGCTCAAGGGTCCCTTCAATATGTAAGTGTAGTTCGGCTTTTGGTAGATTCTTAGTAAATTCTGGGGTAATTTCAGTAGACATTGTGTATTCCTCCAAAAATGTTCGTGTTTTAGCTACAATCCATAGTTTAACATATTATATAGAATCGTCAATACAATAAAATCCGAATGATGCTATTGTAATTTGAACGGAAATGTGGAATAATACGAAGCATAAATTATTTATTGGAAAGGGATTTTAGCAATTATGCAAAAGACGAGTGACAGTACAATGGTGAACACAGGCCTGCTGGACCGCACCTTTCATCTCACTGAACAGAACACGACCGTTAGGCGGGAGTTATTAGCCGGATTAACAACATTTGTTTCGATGGCGTACATTTTGTTCGTGAATCCAAGCGTTCTGGGTGCCGCTGGAATGAATAAAGGAGCCGTTTTTACCGTTACTGCGGTAACTTCTATTCTTGGCTGTTTATTAATGGCGTTCTTAGCTAATTACCCAATTGCAATTGCCCCTGGATTGGGTGACAATGCGTTCTTTACATTTTCAGTTGTGTTAGGGATGGGAATCCCGTGGTCAAAAGCAATGGCTGGGGTTTTCGTTGCGTCGGTATTGTTTACAATCTTATCTTTCTTAAAAGTCCGGGAAATTGTCATTGATGCAATTCCTAAGGATCTCAAGCTCGCCATGGCTGCGGGAATTGGGATATTTATTGCCTTTGTTGGTTTACAGGGTGGCGGGATCATCGTTGCCAGCAAAACTTCTTTGGTTGCCATTGGTTCCTTAACGGTTCCCACAACCTGGTTAACAATTTTTGGTATCTTTGTAATTGCGATCTTGATGGCTCGAAAAGTGCCTGGTGCAATTTTTATTGGTTTGGTTGCCACTACCGTTCTTGGTCTAGTAACCGGGTTGATTGCAATGCCAACTCATATTATTTCGCTTGCTCCAAGCATGGCCCCAACCTTTGGCGTTGGCGTTACGCATTTATCATCCATTGTGGATCCACAGATGTGGGCAGTTGTGCTGATCTTCCTATTAGTTGCCTTCTTTGATACCGCTGGTACGTTAATTGGTTTGGCACAACAAGCTGGAATCATGAAAAATAACAAAATGCCCCGAATTGGTCGGGCATTGATGTCAGATTCGATTTCAATGTTGGCCGGTTCCGTCATGGGAACGACCCCAACTGCTGCTTACGTTGAATCATCAGCCGGAATTGCCGTTGGTGGCCGGACTGGGTTAACTTCATTAACGGTTGGAATCTTGTTTGCATTTAGTATGTTATTTTCACCACTTTTGACGGTTGTGACTGATCAAGTAACGGCGCCAGCATTGATCATTGTCGGTGTCTTGATGGTTTCAGCGCTAAAAGAAATTCACTGGGACAAGTTTGAAATTGCCATGCCTGCATTTTTGACCGTTGTCGGTATGCCACTGACTTATAACATTTCATACGGAATTGCCTTTGGGTTCCTCACATATCCAATCTTGATGACTGTTGCCGGTCGTCGTAAAGAAGTTAATTACATTATGTGGATCCTGTTCTTCGTATTTATTCTGTTGCTTTATGTATTAAATATCGTACCTAAATCATAAGTTAATAACCCTTAAATGACTGGAGAAAATTCATGACGACGATTGAAGAATTTGAACAATATATTGATGCTGGTGCTGCCAAAATTCCCGCTGACACAGTTATTGAACACGGGACGTTGGTGAATGTTGACACCGCCGAATATTATCCAGCTGACGTTGCCATTTATAACGGTAAAATTGTTGCTGTCGATGAGGATATCAACGATTACATTGGCCCAAATACCAAGCATATTGATGCAACTGACAAATACCTGGTTCCGGGCATGATTGATGGTCACATCCACGTTGAATGCAGCAAGATGAGCATGACCAGATTTGCCCAGGCAGTGGTGCCTCATGGAACAACCAGTATTGTTTCTGGGTTGGACGAATATATTTCCACCATTGGTAGCAAAGGCTTGGACGAGATTTTTACCGAAATCGATCAGAGCCCATTAAAGGTATTCTGGGGGCTGCCATACAAAACACCGTACACAATCCCCAAGTCAACGATCAGTTATGACGTTTCTGCCAAGGACCATGAAGCAATTCAACCGAATGAAAACTGTTATGGTGTTTGGGAAACGGTTCGTGAAGCAGTTGAAACGAAAGATCCTGATACCCTCAAAGCAATCTTGACTGCCCAAAAGTATCACAAACCAATCTTTGGCTGTTCTCCCATGGCGACTGGCAAGGCGTTAAACCAATTCTTGATGAGTGGCGTTCATGTTGATCACGAAAGCTATTCTCATGAAGAATTTTTGGAAAAAGCCCGTAAAGGTATCCATGTGGTGATCCGGGAATCTTCAGTCACTAAATTTTTAAAAGAAAATATTCGTGCCATTACAGAAGGAGCGGCCGGGGTTGCGCGTCATACCAGTTTCTGTACTGATGATGTCAACGCCAGAGACATTTTAAATCATGGCCACCTTGATCATATGGTTCGATTAGCGATTAAAGCCGGCGTTTCTCCAATGACTGCCATTCAGATGGCAACCATTAACGGCGCCGAAGCTTACCATATTGATGATCAGGTCGGTTCAATCGCCCCAGGGAAGGATGCCGATATTCTTCTGATCGACCAACCGGGTTCATTTACCGTTGATACAGTCGTCAGCAAGGGTCAGTTGGTTTCCGAAAACCAAACCGAAGTGATGGGCTTCAATCCACCCAAGCGATCTGCTCAAATCCAAGGTAAACTGAAGCACGCCCCAATGCAGCCAGCAGATTTTGACTATCAAGTTGACCAATCTGCTGGAACGGCATTGGTTCGAACAATTCACAGTGTTGGGCCATTTGTGCGTAAGGCTCAAGATATTGAATTAACGATTAAAAATGGGGTCGTGATTCCGGATCCTGAAAAGGATGTCGCTTCCGTCTCAGTCATTGAACGATATGGCATTAATGGTAACCAGTCACACGGTTTCATTTCTGGCTGGTCATTCAAACAGGGGGCAATTGCGACTTCCGCTTCTCCAGATGATAATAATCTGGTGGTGGCCGGTGTAAATACCAGTGATATGGCGTTAGCTGTCAACACGCTGATTGAGTGTGGTGGTGGTCAAGTTGTTGTGGTTGATGGTAAGGTGGTTGCCTTACTGGAATTACCAATTGCAGGGATTACAACTGATTTAACCCCAACTCAACTCGCTGAAAAAGAAATTGAATTAAAACATGCTGCGGAACAACTTGGCAGCACATTACCGGATCCATTATTTTACCTGTCGTTTCTGCCGATTACCGCTATTCCGGATTTGGCAATTACGGACAGTGGGAATGTGGATTATCCAAAATTAGCATATTTCAATCCCATTTTGAAAGTTACCAGTCATAACAATGCATAAGAAGGATCAAAACAGTTGATTTGATCTCAGAGTTTAAATAAGAAGGGCAACCATTCCGCAGATTCAGGAATGGTTGCCCTTCTTATTTAAAACAATCGGAATTTTAAGACAGGAGAATAGCGGGCAATCAAAGATCATTTGTGAATGCCTTTTACTCCTTCACATCATAAACGACGCATGGCTTTTTCGATACTTTGATAAGGCATCATCCAAAGCATCATCACCAGGAATGTGCCGATCATCCCAAATTCGTGCCAGAAGTAAGTCAGGCAGAAAACGGCCACGAACGCGGCTAAGGTGATTAAGCTCTTGGGTTCATGTTTTAAGGTATCCACCAGCAGCTGGCTGTCGTGATTCGCTCTCAATAGGCTCACTCGCAAGAAGTTCCATGCCAAATTAATGAAGATAAATAATAGCGTGTATAACTGAGAACCAAACAGACTGTGGGGGTCATCATTCACAATTGCGGTGGCAAATGGCACAAATGATAGGAAGAACATCAAGCTGGTGTTCGCCCAAATCACCAAACCGTCAATTTTCTCGACCACCTGGAACATATGATGGTGATTGCCCCAAACAATTGCCAGCAGAAAGAATGAAATTGCGTAGGCGAGTAATTCTTCGTGCATATTCCACAGCCCATTCCACGAATAGGTCTTTGGTTCGCCAAGTTCCAAAACCAAGACAGTCATGATAATTGGGATGATTGCATCGGTAAACGCTTCAAGTCGATTTTTAGGCATCAGGTCACACTCCTTTCACATACTTTACATCACAAGGATACAATATTTTTCTTAGAAATTTGCAGATAACGTCTTTGTTTGTCTGTAATCGTTTCCAAGGTTGTGAGCTAATTGACTTTTATGATGAGGAAAAGTTAAAATAGACTAATAATTCTAATCAGGAGTTAATTTTCCATCTGGAGGTTACAGATTATGTCATTAGGTTCACGAATTTTTAAACGGGAGAAATTGGATCGTTACCTTGAAACTGACAAAAAATTTGTTAAAACGATGTCAGCTTTTGATCTGATTGCCCTAGGGATTGGGGCGGTGATTGGTACTGGTATCTTTATTCTGCCAGGAACTGTTGCTGCTACCAAAGCTGGCCCGGGAATTATTCTTTCATTCATTGTGGCGGCCATTGTGTGTTCAACTTCAGCCATGTGCTATGCCGAATTTGCCTCAGCGTTACCGGTTGCCGGAAGTGCCTATTCTTATGGAAACCTGGTGTTCGGCGAGATCATCGGCTGGATATTGGGCTGGGCATTGATTTTGGAGTACGTTCTGGCTGTTGCGGCGGTTTCTAGTGCGTGGGGCGCTTACTTTCAATCGTTCTTAGCCGGCTTCCATATTGGTTTCCCAAAGGCCATTTCTGGTCCGTTCGTACCGAGTCAGGGAACCTATGGTAATGGGATTGCAATTATTATTGTTATTTTGATTTCCTGGATGTTAAATCATGGGATGCGCTCGTCAGTTCGATTGAACAATTTAATTGTTGTTGTCAAAATTGGGATTATTTTGCTATTTATTCTTGTGGGCGCCTTCTATGTAAAACCAACTAACTGGCATCCATTCTTACCCTACGGTTGGATGGGTGGCAGCCACGGCGGAGTTTTGGGTGGCGCTGCTGCGGTATTCTTTGCCTATTTGGGCTTTGATGCGGTTTCGAGTTCAGCTGCCGAAGTTAAGAATCCTAAGCGCAATATGCCGATCGGAATTATTGGGACGCTGATTGTTGCAACTATTTTGTACGTGGGCGTTTCGATCGTCTTAACGGGAATGGTTTCGTACACCAAGCTGGACGTCGCAGATCCGGTTGCCTTTGCCTTACAATTTGTGAAGCTGAATTGGGTCGCTGGTATCATTTCGCTAGGCGCATTAGCTGGAATGTTTACCATGATGGTCACAATGACTTATAGTTCTTCGAGATTGATTTATTCAATTGGCCGAGATGGGTTGCTGCCAAAGCTTCTTGGTAAGTTGGATAAAAAGGGCAGTCCAAGAAACAGCCTGATAACGATTACGATTGTGATTGCTTTTATGGGTGGCTTTGTTCCGCTGGATCAATTGACCAACTTGGTTAATATTGGCACATTGATTGCCTTTCTCTTCGTGTCATTTGGGATTATCCCATTGAGAAATAATAAAGAAATTCAAAACCACCACGGATATCAGGTTCCATGGTATCCAGTGTTGCCGATAGTTTCTGGCTTGCTATGTATGGTGATGCTGTCACAATTGCAAGCAGAAACCTGGATTGCATCAGGAATTTGGTTCGTGTTTGGCCTTATTCTTTACTTTGGATATGGAATGAGACATAGTCGGATAAGTGCATAGAGCGCGAAAAGTAGCGGTTTGACGCGTTCATATAAGGGGACCCCCAGTTAAAGCCTGGTTTTGGCTTTAACTGGGGGTCCCCTTATATGTTAAGCGTCAGCGACTTTTCGCGCGTTTTTGCAACGAGGCCAAGAAAACACGGCCAGTTTTGGCTTTAACTGGGGGTCTCCTTATATGTTAAGCGTCAGCGACTTTTCGCGCGTTTTTGCAACGAGGCCAAGAAATCCCTAGCTAGCGTCATAATTTGTGAAATGGTAACATAATTTTATTAGCAAATAAATGTTTCAGAAAAGAGGAATTACCGTGCCAACTTTGCCGAAAGAAACCGTCAGTCAGAAAACGAACCATCCACTCCTTGCTATCTCAGCCATTGCCGCAATGACTTTTCTCGGCATTCTGATTGAAACTTCAATGAACGTGACTTTTCCAACCTTGATGAAACAATTCCACGTTTCCCTCAGCACGGTTCAGTGGGTGACGACCGGTTACCTGCTCACGGTGGCGTTGTTGATGTTGGTTTCTGCATTTCTCAAACGGCGTTTTAAAAACAAGCAATTATTTGGCTGTGCGGTCTTACTCTTTATGATTGGCGACGTCACGTGTGCGCTGGCCCCAACTTATTGGCTACTATTGGCTGGGCGCCTGGTTCAAGCTGGCTGTGTCGGCATTTCTGCGCCATTGATGAATAACATTATTTTAGAACTTGTGCCTCGAAACAAGCTGGGGACCTACATGGGATTTGCCAACTTGATCCTGATTGTGGCACCTGCCCTTGGACCCACATTTGGCGGGGCGGTTGTGTCACTGGCTGATTGGCGGATGATTTTCTGGGGGACCTTACCGTTTGCAGTTGTTTTCTTGATTCTGGGAATGATTGTCATCGAGCAGTATAGCCCAACCGAAAAGTATCCGTTTGATTGGCTGCGATTTGGCTTTTTATCAGTCGCGATGATTATGTTGCTAGTGGGGATGAACGCGCTGACACTGCCAAATGGCATCTGGCATTTCACTGCAGATATCTTTGTGACCGTCGTGATGTCGGCGTTGTTTATCTGGCGGTCAAAACACAGTCATAAAGCGTTATTTAGGTTGACGGTCTTTAAGCAGCCCGCCTTCATCTACAGCTTTCTACCATATGTGTTACTTCAATTTTCAAATTTAGGAATTAACTTTATGTTGCCAAGTTATGTTCAAATGGTCAATGGCGCCGCGGCCTTTCTTGGTGGCTTGATTTTATTCCCCGGTAGCGTGTTGAATGCAGCAGGCCAACCATTTTATGGCATTATGTTGGATCGCTATGGCGGCAAATTACCTCTTTATTTGGGAAATACGTTCTATTTTGTCATGATGGGGTGCTTCGCGATTTTTGCCCGCCAAATGTCAGTTTTGTGGGTGACCATCTTCTATGCGATATACGCCGGCGGCCGAGCCATGGCCTTTGGCAATACAATGACTTACGGCTTAAAAAATCTCAGCCAGCAGGAACAAAATGATGCAAATGCCCTGTATGGTACGGGTCAGCAAATTGCCGGCTCAATTGGGACAACCGTGATGGCGGTGTTCATGACGGCTTTTAACTCAGCTGGTTTATCAATGCCTCAAAACGTCGCCAGGGGCACCCAGATGGCCTTTGTGATGTTGGCCCTGATTGGCTTGCTAAATTATTGGTTGTATTGGCGGTTGTTTAAGCTCACTAATAAATTGGACAAGTAAAAAACCACCATCCGGGTTGAACTGGATGGTGATTTGTAATTGATCCACTCAGTGAAGGCATTAAGTCCGATAACGAGTTAGGCTCCCGTGGAGGGTTTTCCACATCACGGCAGTCGTTGTTAAAACCAGTAAAACAGCAATTGTGGCAATAACAAACAGCGCGGTAAAAGAGGATAGTTCAATAATCATGCCGCCAAATAATGGTCCAATGGCGCGCCCAGCTGAAGCGTACGATTGAATCAGCCCTTGATAGCGCCCCTTGGCTTCGATTGGCGTTAAGACGTTAACCAGCGCCGGAATGGTCGGCAACGCGGTGGCTTCACCAATGGTTAAAATGATCATTGCCAGGACAAACATTGGATAAGTTTTAGCAAAAATCAGGGTAATAAAAGAAACCGCAAACATTGAAAAGCCAAAGAAAATTTGCATAATCAAATTTTCATGATACCTGGCAATCCAGTTAATGATAATTTGGCTGACAACGATTAAGCCGGCATTGATTGTCCAGAGAAAACTGTAGTTGCGCAGTGGTATGCCCAAGCCGGTCATGTAGACGGATAAGTTGGAAACCCACTGTTGGTACATAATCCAAATAATAAATAATGACAGAAAGAAAGTTGTCAGAATAGTCGCATTTGACTTGGGAAGATGCTTGGTATTCCAAGAAGTCTTTTCAGTGTCAGAAACTTTCTTACGGGATTCGTTGGCTGCCGGCTTGTATTTGGTAATCACGATGGTCAGGAAAACGAGGAAAAGAACACTTGCCACCACGAACATCAGGGTGACGCTGATACTATAAATAAAGCCAACTAAGGAAGTCCCAACGACAATTCCCAAGTTTTGGACGAAATACAGCATGTTAAAAACGTAACGGCTGTCCTTTGACTTGATACTGGTTCCAATCGAATTGACAACCGCTAAATTCCAACCAGCCGAAAGGCCATTAAAGAAGAGGACGATTCCAAACATCGGCCAGCCATGGAAAAATACCAAGATGATGAGGGTAATTGTGGAAGCAATCACGCCACCCACCAAAAGATGATAGGGATTCTTTCGATCGTATAAGTAACCGCCAAGATAACTGCCAAGGACGCTGGCAAGGGAGTTAAAAAGTAAAACAACCCCAATCATGGTTAAGGACACACCAAGCCGATTATGCAAGTATACACTGGTTAACGGCCAGACAAAACTCATCCCGATACTGCTAAATAGGGCCCCGGTAACCAGCCACCGGAAACTCATTTCTTTGTTGGTCATCTGATGGACCTCCTTAATCTGATTTTGAGCACCGTGTCCCATTGTATCAAAAAAAGTGGATGGTGTGGGGGAACAACTTGTGGGTCATTACCGGTTATCTGCCAACGCTATTTGATGGACTTACTAATTTAAATCACATATGATGAGGGTGTTTAAAGGAATATGAGATTTCATTATGGGAGGAATTATCTATGGCTGTAGGCGGATCACTTTATCATACAGAAGTTGTTAACGAACACGGTCTAACGGGCCAAAGTTACGTTCGGGGAAATGAAGGCCTTGCGCTTGGCGTCAGCAGTTCACTGATGGATAGCCCCGGCACCAACCCGGAACAATTCATCGGGTTTGCGTTGAGTACCTGTTTTAACGCAACGATTGGCATTGTCGAGCGCCAACATAATATTAAGCCTGATAGTATTATTCATACGGCGGTTGATATTGTGAAGGATACCAAGGGATATAAGTTTATCGTTCGCTGCCAAATTTTGTTTCATGATTTGGATAATGCGCAGGCCCAACAAATGGTCGCTGAAGCATTGGATCAGTGTCCGGTGGCAAAGCTTTTAAAGGCTAATGAAAATGTGACGTTTGAGGTGGTGGATCAGTTTAAGTTTTAGAGTGCGGAACCAGGCGGCTAGAAGCTGGAGTATAAGTCTCTTCAACAGAAATCGCCGGTTTTTGGATTTTTGTTGAAGGGATTTATGCGCAAGCTTCTGCCTGGGGGAGCACGTTTCGGCTAGAGTGCCTAGCCATTGAAATACCCTGATCTCAAAATATCACTAATGGCGTTTATAACTAAACCATCATTGATAACTTGCGAGTTTTGCTACCTAATTTAAAACCAAACTACAAATAATCCTGAATTCGAACTACTATTAGCTCTCGAATTTAGGATTATTTGTAATTTCCATATTAATGAATTGCAATCAACTCGCAAAGGGATCTTTCCAAAATATATTTGTTCTTAACAACAAAATTGTGTACAATCTAGTTACGAAAGAGGGTCGGTTTATTGAAGGCTACTACAACATGGTCTACTCGCTGGCCGGAACGCATCAGCTATGGTCTCAGCGATGCTGCCGATAATTTAATATTTCAGATGATGACGACTTATTTACTCTTTTTCTACACGGACGTTTATGGGTTGTCGGCAAGCGATGCGGCAATCCTGTTCATGGTTGCCAGAGTGGCCGATGTTGCTGAGAGCTTTATTATTGGCGTGATGATCGATCACACCCACTCCCGGTTTGGTAAGAGCCGGCCGTTTTTCCTATGGTATTCAGTGCCGTATGTCATTTTTGCCGTTTTGACGTTTGTGACCCCTCACTTTTCTTATCCAGGAAAGGTTGCTTGGGCATACGTTACTTACCTTGGGCTAGGGTTTCTTTACACAGCGGTTAATTTACCGATTACGTCAATTCTACCAACGATGTCTCAAAATCCCCGGGAATTAACATTGTTAGGGGTGATTCGTCAGTTCTTCGGCAGCTCGATCCAAATCGTGGTTGCGGTATTTACGTTGCCACTGGTGGCATTATTTGGCCACGGAAGTCAGCAGCGTGGGTTCTTAGGGACGATCATGTTATTTGGTGTGATTTCGTTGCTGTTAATTATCAATACCTTTGTCCACGTTCGCGAACGATTTGCCAATTCTGAAATTGCGCACCAGCCATTCAAAGCGGTGTTATCAATGTTGCGGCATAATCAGCCCTGGATCGTGATTTCGATCGTTATTTTCCTGTACTGGCTGGTAACGGCTATCAAAAATCAAACGACCATCTATTACTTTAAGTATACAGTCGGTACCGTTGGCTTGGTTCCTTTGGCGAATGGTTTTACATTGACTTCACTGCTTGGAGTGCTGCTTATTCTTCGACTGACAAATGTGAGAAGCAAAAAGACTACGATGCTGCAAGGAATCTTAGTTGCATTAGCTGGACAACTTGTGATTGCCATCGGGGTTTACACAAAAGTAATGGGCATCCTGTTTGCCGGCGTCTTTATTAATTCAATTGGGAATGGCATTATTATTGGCCTAGTTTCCATCATGATTGCTGATACGATTCGCTACGGAGTGAGTTTAGGGATTCAAGCAGAAGGAATTTTGGCTTCGACGGATGATTTTGGCGTCAATTTAGGCTTGGGACTTGGCGGCCTAATCACTGCTGGGCTGTTTCATTTGTCCGGCTATGTGGCCAATCGACCACAAAATGCCGAGACATTGTTAATGATCAATTTGAATTATGTTTGGCTGCCACTGGTGATTTATGCGGTGATGTTTTTGATTCTCAAATTGTATGATGAAGACCGAATTCTTGAAAAAATCCAAGATTAGTAAACATCGTCAGCAGTTTAGACCCCCGGTGGTTATATCACCGAAAGCGTTAATCTATATAAATTATTATTAGATTGATATGAAGTTCTCGGAATGCCCGGGGACTTTTTAGATTGTCATCAATCTAATCGAATAAATGAATACTCCCTCATTATAAATATAACAATGGTAGTGCTAAGCAATTGTAATAACGATGTATAAGTGGTATAAAAAGTATGAAGGTACAAATTTAATGAAAGAGGTTCTATTCATGAGGAATTGTGTCAAGCAATCTCAGGTGGATTTTTTTTAAAATGGTTTAGTTTCGTATGTTTTTCAATTCTGGTTTTGGTGGGGATCGTTTTTTCATCACAACCAGCTAAAGCGGCGGATATTACGTCAAGTATTTCTGGAATTGGGTCCGGAGATGCGCTGTATAATGGAAATCCGATCAATCAGACCGATGTTAGTAAATGGGATCAGAGTACCGATTATCAGCTTACATATAACTATAAGATTGCGCCAGACACGCAGGTCAAGACGGGGGATACTGCTACTTTAAGCTTGCCGAAAGGCACTCATTTTAGGTACGATACGCCGTTTGATATCTTGGCCCCTGACGACAAGACAGTGGTTGGTCATGTCACTGCAAAGGCAGGGGATTCATCTGCAACTATCACGTTTACAATTTACTATTCAACCAAAAATAATGATATGGGCGGTACCATCACGTTTAGTGTCTCCGGAAGTGCGAATGGTGGTGGCACAGCTGGTGGTGATTACATTACCAAGAACGGCTGGGCCTTTAAGGGTGATTATAGTAATGGCAAAACGTATCCGCTTGATGGGAACGGTCGTTATCAATATGTTGAGTGGGACGGTAAAATCAATCCCAACAATCGATCACTCAATACCGCTGTCATAACGGACAATATTCAAAATCCTGACAGTCAGACAATGGTTCCTGGAACATTACTTGTTCAATGGGACGATGGGAAAAACACACCAGTCCCAGTGGGTGACTACACTGTCAATTATCTTCCAAATGCCACCGCGCCAACCTCGTTTACAATCAAGTGGAACGGGACGCTAACTAAAACGGTGAACGTTTTTTACTTGACCAAAATTAACCCGGAATCTGATTATACAAAAGCTGGTGCCCATATTGGCCTTAATAATCAAATGACAGTTTCTGGTTATGATACAGGAAGCGGCGGCGGAACCAAAGGTAACATTGATGTTGTTGATACTGGAACCGCCAACGCCCTAGTTACCCTTGGTGCTGGCGGAAATGGCAATGGTAGCACCTATAGTGTCGGTGTTAAGAAGCAATGGAACGATGTTCCTGCAGGTGTGAATGAGCCAGCAATTCAGGTTGAATTATATCGGCAGACATCAACTGACAAAGAACCACAAGTAACTGGCAAGACGGTTACTTTAAGTAGTCCTACGTGGTCTGGCACATTTGATGCTTTAAGTAAAGACGATGGGGCCGGCAAGGCGATTACTTACTCGGTTAAAGAGGTGAAGGTGCCAGATTCATTTAAAGAGACTGGCGGAACGGTTGATTCTACGACCCAAACTGCAACCCTTGTGAACACATATAACTCGCCAACGCCACCGGCAACCACTTCAATTAAAATTAACAAAGTTTGGCGAGGGGTTCCTGATGGAGTAACGCCACCCAGTGTGACGGCTTATGTATACAAAAACGGTGATACTAAGAACCCAGTCAAAACGGTCACTTTGGATCAAGCACATAATTATACAGCCGAAGTTTCTGGTTTACCCAAGCAGGGCAGTGATGGTAAAGACATTACCTACACGGTAGCAGAGGATACCAATACGCTTGACAAAGACACTTATGAATCGAAAACCCCAGGGCAACAGTCCGTTAAAAATAATGTGGTTACGTTAACTAATGCTTATATTCCTAAGACGACATCCATTACAGTCAAAAAGCAATGGAAAGGTGTACCATCAGGGACCACGTTACCTGATCAGATTACGGCAACGTTATATGCCAATAAAGTATCCACTGGCAAGATGGTTACTTTAAATGCTGGTAACAACTGGTCTGCGCCATTCCCTGATTTACCAGAAACCGATGGTAATGGTAATACAATTAAGTATACCGTCGCTGAAACGGCTGTTCCAACAGGTTATCTCCCCAAAACAAGTGGGCTACAGAACGTTATGAACGGCAAAGTTACTTTAACCAACGACTTTATTCCGCACAAAACCTCTGTCACGGTGAACAAAGTATGGGAGGGTGTTCCTAAAGGGACTCAGTTGCCGGATGTCGTTGTGACATTGTGGGAAAATGGCAAAGCTACTAATCAGACCCGCAAGCTCACATCGGCAAACGGCTACTTAAGTCGATTCGATAATTTGCCGTTGACCGATGAAAATGGTCAATCGATTAAGTACGAAGTTGTTGAAACACCCGTTGCCGGCTATCAGTCCCGGACCAATATGCGGCAAGAGGTTAAAGACGGCAAGGTCACATTTATCAACGCCTTTATTCCTAAACAATCCACAATTACAGTCAAAAAAGTCTGGAAGAATGTTTCTGACGGCGTGACAACGCCAAGTGTGACGGCAACCCTGTATGCTAATGGGGAATCAACTGGTAAAACGGTGATCTTGGATAACCTCAATAACTACATCGCATCCTTTGGCGACTTGCCAGAGACTGATTCAGCTGGTAACACGATTGTTTACACCGTTGTTGAAGACAATGTTCCCGATGGTTATAAAGCTGATCCAAGTGGGCCTCGACCAGTGAACAACGGTGCGGCAACGCTGACAAATGAATATGTTCCGAATACACCAGTAACGCCTGATACACCGGTAACGCCAACACCAGTAACTCCAGATACGCCTACGCCCAAGAAGCCAACTTCAGACGTACCTAAGACGACCAGAAAAACTCCTGATCGGAAGGTGCCAAATAAATCAACAGCAACGACAACGCAACATGCCAAAGTCACTGCTAAGCGACCAACACTGACAACTTCTGCTAATGGGCAGACACCGAGCCCCACAACAGGTGTACCGACAAATTCATTGAATAAATTGCCGCAAACTAATGATAATGAAAAGCAAGAACTTTTGATCACTGCTATGGGAATAATCCTGATGAGCTTGTTAGGAATTGCTGAAGTGATTACCCACAAAATTGGAATGAAGTAGTACTTTCAAACGTAAGCACTAAATAATTGGACGTATTCAAAAAGGCATTCGAGCATGTTATTCTTCAGATAACACAATCGAATGCC
>NZ_JAHPPD010000030.1 GCF_019061365.1 Lentilactobacillus dabitei | reverse complement strand
CCCTGTAGAATACAGGAATCAAGCCATGGTAGCTTAAATCAATATCTAAACTTGTCTAACTTTTCTGTTGCACTTCACAACGTTAATCGCCGTTTCAGATTTATCCAACTCTCATAAGAAAGAAATACTGCAAGTTCATTGATCAATAAGATCAAAGTGGTGATCGCTGAATGAAAACCTGGCAAATAATACATATGTAGGTAACCGACAATCAATAGAACAATGTTAAAGCGATACGTGGCAATGAAAACAGTTTGTCTTTTCCTAGACCTTTGTTCCTTGGGTCTATCATTGACAGTCATTTTCGCATCCCGGATGAGATTGTCCACTGATATTCCAAATAAATCACTCAGTTTGATGAGCATGCTAGCATCAGGATAACTGCGATCATTCTCCCAACCAGAGATGGTTTTTCGAGAAACGTGGAGATATGCTGCCACATCTTGCTGAGTCATCTGCTTATTTTTTCGAAATTGCTTTAATTTTGTCGAAATACCCACGGCTTTCACTCCTTTATTTTTATTATGACTTGTTATAAGTATCTGTTGTTGGCAACTTCTTAGCCTGAGCACCAAAAACAACCTCAAATTAGGCATGTCTGTGATTCTAAGCTTGTACTTTTAATATTATAGGATAATGATGAAAGCATCAATTGGTTAAAGGGAGATGATGTAATTATGAATATCAAACAACGAACATTCTTAACAAAATTTGATAGGGCCATCTTTACAGCTGGCTACATTCTAATAGGAATAAGCATTTTTATTTCTGTCGTCAGTCCATTTTGGGAAAGCGCTATCATCGGGCTAGTTATCGTTGGAGCGCTGGGAATTGTCTTAAAGCGTCACAGACAACTAAAAAAGCCTATTTTTAAAGGCCTCACATTTCCCTTACTTACCTATCCCTGCTTCCAGGTTCCTGATATCCTAACCAATACAATGAGTCATCCAAACATCTTTGCGAATCTACTTCTCTTTTTAATGATATGTTGGGGTGGTTTCTTGATCTATTTATATTCAAAAACAGAGCGAAAAAACTGAGCGCACATAGTGAGATTAATTAAAAACATTTCAGTTTGCATTTTATTGATAACTGGCGGTAATAATCAATACGGTTCATTCAACCGCTAATAGCGGTAATGACAATTATCCCATCATTAGATATTAGAAAACCAATACACTCGATTCTCTAACGTCTTCGTCGCATATGGCTCGGCGTCATGATACGCAATCCCGATATATACCCGAGACGCTACCTGGATCCCCTCAGTCTCAATATTTTTGCCGATCCAATTAGAATGGTGTAGCAAAACTTGTTGAGCAGTTTGACTTCCCCATTCGAATCGGCTGATTCCTGGTGTGTCAGCGCTAGGGTGGTTTTCGCTGACAGCTGCTTGACCACTGGAAACGTAAATTGCAAGCCCATTGTCCAAGTCGAACCCTTGAATTGATGGCGATGTTAGTTGGTTCGCGAACTTTGATATTTCAAAATACGGAGTGGCAACCCGAGTTGAAAACAGATCACCCACTTGACTGAGATCCACAAAGCCATTATGATCATCGACCGCATCCAAGGCATCATTCAACTTTCGGCTATCATACAAACTGAAGTGGGCTGTATTTTCCACATCAATTGCCGCAATTAATAACGTCTGCTTGTCAGGTGACAACGCCCCTTCCACTCGCTTGAGTTGGCCGTATGAATCACCTGTCGGCGTGGCATGGTTTAACATCACCAGGCGGGTGACGGAAGTATTGCCCCGATGACGGGTTCGCCGTTCTCGATTTGGTTTAAAACGAATGCGGGCGAGTTGGGTTCCCCATTTCATATCCGGATAATCGACTACATTTGGTTTAGTCACCACCCACCAGTAATCAATCCCGTTATGCTTGAAGTATTCTAAGGTCTGGCCATGGCCAAAATTCTTAAGATACATCTTCTTCGCGTGGCGAAAATTGAGATCATACCCATTTTTCACCCGATTTTTTCGAACGCGGGAGATCACTGCATCCCTGTTTTGATGATACAACTGTAAGGCGTATACATATTTAGTGCCCACGTAGACCTTCTGCACGACTGTTTGCTTGGGTAAATTTTTCAAACGATATTTTAGGTAAGTGTTCGTTTCAGCCATTTTGTCATCCCTCTCAATGAACTTCATTTTAGGATAAGTATTTCATTTTTGGAATTACAAATTCCAGTTCTATTCCTATTGTAGCGAGGAATCAAGCTAATAATACTAATTCATAAATTATTGTGGCAATGCCAAAATCACTCATGATATACTTTTAAAGTCGCCTACCTAGCGTCAGTTAGGGGGTGTTCATGTTGTTCCAGAACTTCTTTGCCCCACTTGCGGTAGCGCTAATTACCGCTTGGTTTGTTGACTGGCTGAACCGCAGACACCGCAAGTAAAGCAATATAGGCGACATTCAGCCATAAAAAAGCCCTCAACAGTTGCAGCTGTTGGGGGCTTTGGTGTTCATGGTGCCAAAACTTCTTTGCACTACAAATATATCATATCCGCCGCATTTTTCAAGTTATGTGCGCGTGGGATAAACATTTCACCTCATCAACAACTCCCGCCTAATTGATTGCTTTTCGACCTGGATGAATTATAATTAGTTTAGGGGATTGTGAATTAGAAAGGAGCAATTAGCGATGAAAGCATTTGGATACGAAAAAAATGGTGGCTCGGAAGTTTTCCAGGAATATGATGTTCCCGTTCCAGAGATTACCAGCAACCAAGTTCTCATTAGAACCCAAGCGTTTAACTTAAATAACTTTGAAGCATTACAACGAGCGGGTAAATTCAAGCCTACTGATCATCGCATTATTCCCGGCCGAGATGTCGCTGGAATTGCCGAACAGGTTGGTAGTGATGTTAAGGGTATTAAAATTGGTGACCGCGTCGTTGCCCATGGCCATCATTCCTACGCTGAATATGCAATGGGTGATGATACCAATACCGTCACCATTCCAGATAGCGTCTCATTTGCGCAGGCCGCTGGAATTGTTACACCTGGATTAGCCGGCTACAAGGGCGTTCATCTATTTGGGAACGTCCAACCCGGCCAAACCGTCGTTGTTAAAGGAGCTTCCGGTGGTGTTGGTTCGATCGCCGCCCAAGTTGCTTTAAGCATTGGTGCCAAAGTAATTGGGGTTGGTTCCAGTCGCAATGAGGAATATGTTAAATCATTAGGAATCACGGATTACGTTGCTTATGATCAACAAGACCCAGCAAAGGCTTTGGCAAACACGGCCGACGTTGTCATTGACGCCGCTTTGAATGGCATTGGCAGTGAAAATGATGCTGAGATTGTCAAGAATGGCGGGATTATTGCCAGTGTCGCAGATGGCGATCCGGATACCGACAAGGATGTTCACTTCAATCACATTCACCCAACCCAACAAATCACTGATTTACAGGCACTAAAGGCCATGATTGAACTAATGGCCCAAGGAAAACTTTCAATTAAGATTGCCAAGCAACTACCATTTACGTTAGCTGGCGTTGTAAAAGGCCATCAGATCTTGGAATCAAAGCATGATGGGCGAGTAATTGTCGCCAAATAACGACCCCTTTAAAAATTAAAGATGGACTCAAAAACAGTTTCTCCTAGAAAACTAGGAACTGCTTTTGAATCCATCTTTTTGTAACTGATATTTTAGCATTTCAATGATTACGGTTTAGCTTCAATTCATAGCTAAACTATTGATTACCCTTTTTATTGGGTGCTTTATCCTTTTCTTTCACAATTTCTTCTGAGTACAGCTTGTTAACTAATTCGGGGTTGGCTTTGCCAGGATTTAACTCAACAATCTGACCAGCGGCACTATAAACAATCCATTCTGCTAAATTGACAATGTGGTCACCAATCCGCTCAAGCAGACGAATGACCATAAAGTAACTTGAACTGGCAAGGGCCGTTTCGGTATTCTCCTCAACGGCTTTGGTAATTGCATCGCGAATCAATAGGTATTGTTCGTCAACGGCCACATCTTCGTTGGTTAACGTTTTAGCGGCATCAGCGTCACTCTTGGAATAGGCATCCAATGCTTTTTCCAGCATATCGCGAACCTGATCGGTCATCTTGGCGATTTCTTTTTCGACTTTGGGAATTCGCGGATTGCCTTTCACTCGAATGGTCTCCCGGGCAATGCTAACGGCATGATCGCCAATCCGTTCCAAATCTGAACTGGCCTTCAAAATACTGATAATCACCCGAAAATCAGTGGCAACCGGCTGTTGAAGGGCAATCAAACTCAGGGCCTGCTTCTCCAGTCGCATTTCTTCGCCGTTGGTTTCGTTATCGGCATCAATGACCTCCTGCGCCAACTTTTTGTCATGTTCCATAAAAGCCTTAGTTGAACTATAAATCTGTTCACTAATATTGAGCCCCATTTCAACAAACCGGCCGTGGAGCTTTTTTAATTCATCATCAAATAATTCTCGCATTGTGGTGTCCTCCCTGTATTATCCAAACTTCCCATTCAAATAGTCACTGGTCTTCTCATCATCTGGGTGAATAAACATCTTCTCAGTTTTCGAAAATTCAACCAGATCACCGTTCAACAAGAATGCCGTCTTGTCTGAAATTCGCGATGCCTGTTGCATATTATGGGTCACGATGATGACCGTGTACTCATGGCGAATATTCATTAACGTGTCCTCAATCTTGGCACTGGAAATTGGATCCAACGCACTGGTCGGCTCGTCTAGTAACACCACTTCCGGCTGGACGGCTAACACCCGGGCCGATCCGTTGCTGCTGCCCACCAGAGAACGCTAAGGCATTTTCATAGAGATGGTCCTTAACTTCATCCCAAATGGCGGCTTGCTTCAAACTGGTTTCCACCCGCTCATCAAGAACGTGTTTGTCCTTTTCACCCGCTAACCGCAAACCATAAGCAACGTTTTCGTAGACGCTAAACGGGAATGGATTGGGTTGCTGGAACACCATGCCAACCCGTTTTCTCAAATTAACCACATCAGTTTGGGGAGCATAAATATCTTCATCTTCCAGCTTAATGCTTCCGGTAATGGTGACCCCTTTGATTAAATCATTCATTCGATTCAAGCAACGCAAGTAAGTGGACTTACCACACCCCGACGGACCAATTAATGCAGTGATTTGGTGTTCTTCGAAATCCAGGTTAATGCCGTGGAGGGCTTCTTTTTTGCCATAGTATAAATGGACATCTTTACTTGTAATGATTTTGGTCATTGCCCACTGCTCCTTTACTAGCCAAAGTTACCGGATATGTAATCCTCAGTGGCTTTGATTTCTGGATTAGTAAATAATTTTTCCGTTTCGTCATATTCAAGCACGTGGCCCATGTGGAAAAATGCCGTGTAATCCGCAATTCTTGATGCTTGTTGCATATTATGAGTCACAATAATGATTGAATAATTTTTCCGCAATTGTTGGAGAGTTTCCTCAATCTTAGCGGTCGATATCGGATCCAAGGCACTGGCCGGCTCATCTAGCAACAGAATATCCGGTTTCATGGCGACACAACGGGCAATACATAGCCGTTGCGCTTGACCACCAGATAATGCCAAGGCACTTTTATCCAGCTCATCTTTGACTTCATCCCAAAGCGCAGCGGCTTTCAAACTCTCCTCAACTCGTTTATTCAATTCGTTCTTATCTTTTATTCCGTTTCGTTTTAAAGCAAAGGTAATATTTTCTCGAATTGATTTGGCAAAGGGGTTCGGCCGTTGAAACACCATGCTGATGTGTTTGCGGACTTCGTAGACATTAATATTCTTACTATTGATATCAGTATCTCGATACATAATTTTGCCTTTAACGGTCGCAATCCGATCGTTCATCCGGTTCAAGCAGCGCAAATACGTTGACTTTCCTGATCCGGAGGCACCTATCAAAGCGGCAATCCGGTACCGGGGAAATTCCAACGAGGCATCGTGCATGGCA
Organism: Lentilactobacillus dabitei; assembly: GCF_019061365.1. Lineage (GTDB taxonomy): Bacteria > Bacillota > Bacilli > Lactobacillales > Lactobacillaceae > Lentilactobacillus > Lentilactobacillus dabitei. Next base: position 22,926 of record NZ_JAHPPD010000030.1, on the reverse strand, counting down.
TGGTTATCCCCATAGAATACTTGGAGATTTTCCGTGGTCATCGCTTTTTCCAACGGTATATCAATAATGTGGGTATCATCAAATGAATAGTTTTGCATATTAATCTCCTACCTCGTTGCGGTCATTTTCTTGTACATCCAATTGCCAAGCATTCTAGCTAAGAGGTTGAATAAGAGAATCACGACGATCAAAACGGCCGATGCCCCACTTGAAATGGCGGCAGCATCCGGGGTGACGCCTTCAGTATTCAGTTTCCAAATATGAACGGCCAACGTTTCAGCTGGGCGTAGCGGATTTAAGAAACTTGCTGGATCTGCTGGATTCCAGTCACCGTAATTAACAGTTGGTGCACTTTGTCCAGCCGTGTAAATCAAGGCAGCGGCTTCACCAAATACCCGGCCGGCACTCAAAATAATTCCAGTTAAAATTCCCGGCACAGCAGCTGGCAACACAATCCCAGTAATAGTTTTCCATCGTGATAAGCCCAGTGACAGTCCTGCTTCTCGTTGTAATTGCGAAACGTCTTGCAAGGACTCTTCGATACTTCGAGTCAACAATGGCAAGTTGAAGAAAGTCAGCGCAATGGCCCCAGCCAGGATGGAAAAGCCCATATTGAACTGGATAACAAATAACAGGTAGCCAAACAACCCAACCACAACGGAAGGCAACGAACTCAAAACTTCAACAGCGGTTCGAATCAAGCTGGTAAACCAGTTATTAGGCGCATATTCTGACAAATAAATACCAGAACCTAAGGCAATCGGGAAAGATATAATCAGCGTCAAGACTAACAGGTATAAGGAGTTAAACAGTTGATCACGAACCCCACCGCCAGCTCTAAAAGATTGGGCAGCAGAAGTTAGGAAGTGGCCTGAGATATGCGGAATTCCAGTCCACAGGATGTAGCCGAGTAGGAATACTAAGATGCCAATAACGGCGGCAACCAGGACGTAAATGACGCCGGTCGCAATGTTATTACTTGTTTTAGAATTCATTTTTTTAAACTACCCTTCTTCCCAATAAAGCGAACCAGAATGTTAAAGACTAATGACATTAATAGCAAGATTAAAGCTAACGACCACAAGGCATTATTAGGTAATGTCCCCATGGTGGTATTACCGATTCCAGTTGTTAATTGACTCGTTAACGTGGAGGAAGGGGTCAGCAAGCCATGAGGCATTAAGACGGCGTTACCAATGACCATTTGGACGGCCAAAGCTTCACCAAATGCCCGTGACATTCCAAAAATAACCGCGGTCAAGATTCCCGGGGTAGCGGCTCTCAAAACCACTTTGTAAATAGTTTGCCAACGGGTGGCACCCAACGCTAATGAAGCCGAGCGGTAAAACATTGGAACCGCCTTGATACTGTCAACGGAAAGTGACGTAATTGTTGGCAGTACCATGACAAAGAGGACCAATGTTCCGGCGAGGATTCCAAACCCAGTCCCCCCAAACGTGTGACGAATGAGTGGTACGATCACCGACAAGCCGATAAATCCATAAACAACAGAAGGAATTCCGACCAACAATTCGATAACCGGTTGGAGAATCTTGGTTCCCTTTTCTGGTGCGATTTCCGTCATAAATAACGCAACCCCTAACGCAAACGGAGTGGCAACCACCGCAGCGAGGATTGTGACACTAAACGACGTCACGATCATTGGCAGGGCACCGATTTGTGGATTGCCATGCTTATCAAGTAACCCTGGGTTCCAGTTAGTTCCCGATAAAAATTTCCACAAACTCACGTGATTGGCCGTAAAGGTTGCGATACCTCTGGTCGTGATGAAATATAAAATCGAAATTACCAGCAACCCCACAAAAGCAATACAGATGTAGGTAATTGTTCGACCAAAATAATCTTGGTGAGTTGCTTTCGATGGATTTTGCAGGTCTTTCTTAATCTCATCCATGCTAAACCTCCTATAATTTAGTGAGCGGATCCAGGCGCTTAGAAACTGGTACATAAGTCTCCCCAAACGTGAATTCCTGGGTTTGGAATTTACGTTTGGGGTGCTTATGTGCAAGTTTCTGCCTGGAGGAGCTGTCCTAATAAAGTGAGCGAAGCAAAGCGGTTAGAAACTGGAATATAAGTCTCCTTCAACAAGAATCCCTGGTTTTGGGGGATTCTTGTCGAGGGTGTTTCTGCTTTGCGCACTCGTACTGAAATTAATGATGCTTTACCCTGATGAAGGCCGAGGGCATTTGATTTGCCTTTGGCCTTCGTTGGGTTACATAATGATTTTTTGATTCTGTTTGGTAGTGAAAACGTGCTCTGACGCAACTGGCGCTAAATCCTAAGCCCCGCCACCCGTTGCTAGTCGCACTCTATTTTTGACTCACAGCGTTGCTTGCATTCTTAGTTACCTTCATATCATGAATACTGATGTAACCAAGCTTTTGGACTAAGCTGTCTTGAACTTTGCTTGAATCCATGTAGTTGAGGAACTTCTTAGTGGCAGCGTTTGGTTGACCCTTAGTGTACATGTGCTCGTATGACCAGATCTTCCATTTGTTCGTTGTCACGTTGGCATCAGTTGGTTTGACATTATTAACTGATAATGCTTTGATCTTATTATTGACATATGAGAAGGCTAAGTAGCTGATGGTTCCTGGGGTGCTTGACACAATCTTTTGAACAGTTCCGTTTGAATCTTGTTCCTGAGCCTTAACAGCCTTGGCGCCTTCAAGAACGGCTGATTCGAAGGTTGCTCGCGTACCTGAACCTTGGGCCCGGTTAACAACGGTGATTTTTTCGTTTTTACCACCAACTTGTTTCCAGTTCGTGTACTTCCCAGTAAAGATGCCTTTTAGTTGAGCCATGGTCAAATTGCTGACGCTGACATCTTTATTCACAACTGGTGTCATTCCAACAACGGCAACTTGGTGATCGACTAACTTGTTGGCTTTAATCCCATCTTGTTGTTGGGCAAAGATATCTGAGTTACCAATTTGAACAGCGCCGGCTTGAACTTGACTCAAACCAGTACCGGAACCGCCACCTTGCACGGAAATGTTAACCTTGCTATTGTCCTTTTGATAATCGCTGGCCGCCTGTTCAACTAATGGCTGAAGGGCAGTAGAACCAACCGCGGTAATTTTAACGTTTGAATCCACTGAAGATTTTTTAGATTTGGAACTGCTGCTGGAGCCACAACCTGCAAGTAACCCCCCCACCGTTGCGACCGCAACGATTGTTGAAAAAAAGGATCGTTTTTTCATGATAATGTTTCCTCCTAATATATGAATCCCATTTTTTTAGTACTCATTTAAGTACATTGTTAATATACCAACGTCATGTAAATATCGAGTTTCGTTTATGTAAAAGTAACGTAAAAGTCCCCGATTCCTGACAAAAGTATGGCATAACTTAAGATGTAAACTATTTCAATAAAATGGAGGAAGACCAGATGCCACTGGAAATTCTATTAATCAGTCAAGATTTACAGCTCGCCAACAAACTTAAAAAGTCACTGACCGCCTTCAACATTAATACCCGGGTCTCATTTGAACCATTGGATCACTTACTACAGCAAGTTTCCGGAGTTATCTGGGATTTGAACAGCGTCGTTTTGCCGCAAAATCCATCCGAAATGCAGATTTTGAGAAGCCAAATTGCCGGTCCGATCCTATTATTAACTAGCAAGCCACATCCTGAGCGGACCGTTTGCTCGTATTTTGTTGACTATCATTTTGATGATTACCTATATAAAGCGTCAATGAAAGAAGTAACCGCCCGAATCGTTCAGCACTTGTGGGTCTACCAAAATCGCAATCGCCTGCGAATGAGCCGCCAAGGGGGAACCGATAACCACTTACTAGTGGGACCGTTAAAAATTGATTTGGATAAATTTCAAGTCGTTAATGGTAATAGGAACCTCAATTTGAGCCCAATTGAATACAAATTGTTATTGTTCTTCATTAGTAACGCCAATACGGTATTGAGCAGAACTCAAATAGCCTCGGCAGTCTGGGGAAATACCACCGGTGCAACGCTGAGAATTATCGATACCCATATTAGTAATTTAAGAAAGAAAATTGAGGAAAACCCCAAGGAACCGGAGATGTTGACGACAATTCGGGGATTTGGATATCTGTTCAAAAGCCAGAGTGCGGAAACAAGCGGTTAGGAATCGGAGCGTAGGTCGCCTTGAGAAGAAATTCCCGGGCTTGGAATTTTTTCTCAAGGTGCCTACGAGCAGATTCCTGCTTGTCGGAGCACATTTATTCTATGTAATGGAGAAAGTCTCCTCAAACAGAAGGCGAAGCAATTCAATTGTCAGGTGATAATGTGCTCATTGGAATTACAATATATCTGGGAGCATCAGTTGAGAACCAAATCTACCGATTCCCTAAGTCTGCATTTAACTAACCTAAAAAGCAACAACCCACAAATTAGAGCTAAAGTGAGTTGTTGCTTTTTCGCGTGTTAATTTAATGGCTTAGCTACCGTTACACCAGCATAATAACCATCGTCATATGAAAGAACGCCACCGGTTTGCCGATTACTTTCATAATAGATGCCAATCTGATAGCCATTCAAAGCTGACCGTTTTTGTTGGTTATATCCATGCGTATCGAAGGCTGTCTTAATTGCTGTTAGTTTTTGATTAGCAGAAGTTACTTTTCCGTGGGGATTGTAAAAGGCATAGTTGGCATCTTTAACGATAAGCACATCCAAAAATTGCTTTCGAAAATCAGTTAAAGTTGATCCATAAGCAGTTAATTTTGACAACTTCAGCGAAAGTCGAGCATTAGGAAATAAATGCAGAACTTTCCGACTCAGGTTTTGCGAAGGTGATTGATTAATATAACGCTGATAGTCCTTGTCACTTAGAAAATAGTTAATGTCAAGGCCATTCCAAACCTTGTAATTAGGGTTGTATCCTGGCTTTAAATAGCCTCGCCAAACATACCCATAAAGATTAGGTGTCCCGTGGGGAGTCATACCTGCTACGTAGTAATAAACAGCAGATTTATTATTTTTCCGTAAAATAACGGTCTTGGCACGTGTCCAAAAAGAGTTAGGATAGTTTTTGAGGTTGAGCAACCGTTTTGTATGCTTAGCATTCCAAAGATAAGTATTTTGCTTAGGATTTTTTGCGTGGAATGGCGTACTGCTAGTATAATATTTCGTTTTCACAATTTGGTAATCACTGCTGGCCTGTACATTGTGATAGTTTGTAATCGCAAAAAGTAAAGATACCGTAAGTACTAATAGACCGATTCTGCTCCATTTCATAAAAACACTTCCTGTTATTTATCTTTATTATACTATATCGTAAAGACAGGGTAATCACATCAGGATTCGAATTGATTCACACAACCGGTTATTCCCGGATCAAAACAGTTCAACGAATCACTGGAAAAATGATGATAACTAGGGCTACTTTCAACTGAATCACATAAAAACAACTATCTTTTTATTTTACTATAGGTGTCGTTACATGATGAAGCTTATTCACCAAATGGACCCCATATTTATCGAAATATGGGGATCAGCCGTTTTTCGCAAGTTTTATCAATGTAAAATGGTGACCTGGGTGGCATTTATAAATAATTTGTCGACTAGTATCCCAGCCTAATCATGATCATTCTCCTGATCCATCAGCTTCAAACACACTTTAATAAAGCCTTCTCCAAACGCCGCCACTAATAATCGTTGCCAATCCGTTGGCGCTTCCAGCTCCCCTAAGATCGGTTGAAGCCATTGATTAGTCGGCAATAGTTTCATCAATGAATGCTTTGTGAATTGTGAGAACAACAAATTCCTACCATAGAAGGTGGCCAGCCGTTGCTGAAAATCAGGTACCGCCACTGGCACTAACAGATTATTGGCATTATTTCGATCACCCAAGTAGAGTTGGGCAGCCAAGAAATCAGTCTTCAGATCAAACGAAACGGCTTTATGGGCCGCTGCCATTGCTGGTGCCATCCGGATAAACCAGATTAATTTGTGCCGTTCCAAAGCCGTCAATAATCTTAGCAGCGCGATATCCAGTTGGCTTAATTGGAACTGATTATCAGAAATAGCTACAGGATTCAATGCTTGTTTAATTGTACTAGCCAACTCAGTAAAATCACCGGGGTGCTGCCACAAAATTTCAATCTGTTGGGCATGCGCTAACCACAGAGGATGCGTTGCAACCCGCAGCGTGATCCAATCATGACTATGCTTGGCATTTGATTTCTTAATCAGCCAGTAAGAACTCGCGGTCGACCGGGCAAAATTAGCAGCCGCCAATTCAAAATCAGCGGGCAGCGCACTTGCTACAAGTTGTTGCAAGTGCTGGCGATAATCTGTTCGGGCAGTGAATGGAAATCCGTCATTATTCGACCTTAATTTTGTCATGACCCACCTTCTTATACCATTATTTTCATGTCGATTGTAGCACGGAATTGCGTAGGGCATTTGTTTTTTGTGACTCTTGTAAACATTTGTTCCGAAACAAAAAGCTGGTTGATTTTAGCCCCTAGGGGAGTTCAAATCAACCAGCTAATATTTACAGTTTATTGAGCCGTATAACCACCATCCACAACGAATTCTGCTCCGGTTGCAAACTTCGACTCGTTTGAGGCCAAATAAACGCAGATCCAAGCAATATCGTTTGGTTCGCCAATATGGCCCATTGGCGTTTTGCTACGTTGGGACATCATTTCTTCGGCACCTTCCAAGTCATCAACTAGTGGTGTCTTGATGTAACCTGGATGAACCGTGTTAACCCGGACATCGTAATCTTTCAAAGCACAATCCAGAGCAGCTGATTTGGACATAATTCGAACCGCCCCTTTAGATGCATTGTAAGCACCCAAAGTTGGATCGCCAACAAATCCTTCAATTGAAGACATGTTAATAATCGATGCCCCCAAGTGTTTGTTCTTCATTCGCTGAATACCTAAACGAGTCCCAAAGAAGACCCCATCTAAGTTAACTGAAAGTAATTTTCGCCATTCTTCAGTAGTCGTGTTTTCAACACTCTTACTAACAGCAATACCGGCATTATTAACGATGGTGGTCACTTGACCAAATGCTTTTTCAGTATCATCAAATAATTTTGTCCAACCAGCTTCGTCGGAGGCATCGTGTTGCATGAACCGAATCACATCCTGACCGCCAATCGATTTGGCAGCTTTCTCGCCAACATCAGCATGCCGGCCAGTGATCACAACTTTAGCGCCTTCCTCAACGAACTTGTCCGCGATGGCCAAGCCAATCCCCAGAGTCCCGCCGGTTACAATCGCAACTTTTCCTTTTAATCTATCTGTCATTTGACTACCTCCGATATGGCCATAATTGACCTGCTATAGTTACTTAGTTCACAAATATAGCATACCTGGTTTGCTTTGATTTGTAAATTATTTTCACTTTTTTGTTTAATTGGCAACACTTGTAGCATCAAACAGACCAATTAATTTGGTAACCTAATCTGAAGTAGTTACCCCATAGCTAAGTTTCACACCTCAATGGAAATTCTGAGAGATGCCAATCCTTACCCTCACGATTAACAGCTAATGTACTAAAATGAAGCTCTTTTAAACAAAAAGCCATGGATTATCAGGCACCATTATTCCGCTTATCAATGGAATAATCCTGAATCCGTGGCTTTCTTAATGTTTCACATGAAACATCAATCTATCTCTATGTGGAATTCTTCGTTTATGGTTTTAAATTAATAACGGTTAATTTCTCTCGTGACATTGAAAGAATACTGTTATGAACACCTTGGGTTCCCATTCCTGACGCCTTAACGCCTAAGAATGGGAAGTTGTCAGGCCCCCGTTGTGGGCGACCATTAACTTGAACGGTTCCAACCTCAACAGCACCGGCAATTTCAAGGGCTTTGTCAATATCCTGAGTGAAGACACTGGCTTGTAAACCAAAGTTTGATTTGTTGGCAATTTCAACCGCTTGATCAACTGAGTGAACCCGAATAACTGGTAAGACTGGGCCAAATGGTTCAATCCAAGCAATATCCATGTCCTCGGTCACATTGTCCAGCAACGTTGGTTGAAGCAAGTTGCCATCCCGTTTGTTACCACTCACTAAAGTGGCCCCTTTATCCAAGGCATCGTCAATCAATCCCTGAACAAAGTCAGCAGCCTTATCATCAATCAATGGGACAATCGCACTGTCGTTAACTGGTGAGCCAACTGACAGGTTTTCGACCTTTTCTTTTAACTTGGCAACAAGTTCATCAGCAACTTTGTCGTCAACCAGCACCCGTTTAACGGCGGTACAACGTTGGCCTGAATATGAATAAGCGCCTTTGACAATGTTATCAGCCGTCTTATCCAAATCAGCGTCGTCGCAGACGATTGCGGGGTCCTTCCCACCTAATTCAAGAACCAGCGGAATCATAATTGACTTCTGTGATAAATGTTTACCAGTTTGGGTACTGCCGGTAAAACTAATCATATTAATGCCGGGGTGTTCGGTTAAATAATCGCCGATTTCAGATCCATGGCCTGTTATCAAGCTTAAAATGCCCTTAGGAAAACCAGCTCGATCTAATGCCTGAATCATCTTAATACCAGTAATGGAACCCTGGGTTGCCGGCTTGAAAATAACCGCGTTACCGGCTATTAAAGCGGGGGCAATTTTAGATGCTGCTAAATTAACGGGGTAATTGAATGGTGAAATTGCAAGCACCACTCCAAGCGGTACCCGTTCAATGATTCCTAATTTATTCTTGGAACCGCCGGGAAAACCGTCGCCACGAACACTTTGGCCATGCATATGCAAAGCTTCTTGAACGGTGTAACGGACCAAATCAATGGTTCGTTGCACTTCACCTTCAGCGCTCTTGAAATTTTTACCAACCTCGTTCATTAATGAGGTTGCGATATCGTCCTTTGCTTCTTCGAGTTCGTCCGCCCAGCGGTTGAGATACTGACCACGGTCGCCAAGTGAGAGCTTCGCCCATGAATGTTGGGCTTCTTTGGCTGCTTGAATACTCTCATCAACTTCTGGCTGAGTGACGGCCTGCACGTTGCCGATCACCTCATGTTTCCAAGGTGACTTAATCACAATTGTTTTTTGAGATTGACTTTCTCGCCATTCTCCTGTGAGGTAAGCTGGATAAGTTTTAACTTCATTTTTTACGCTATCCAAATCGATTCTCCTCTCCGTCATTCAATATTGATGACATCAAAATCCGCCTTCATGCCTCTTAATTGTGAAAGTGAATTATGTTCATTAAAGTAGATTTTACAATATTTTTTCATTAACTTCCAATAGTTTTCACATCTATTTCAAGTGATATCGGTTACAATGTTGCGGTTGTAGGGATCGCTAATTTTCGTAAAGCCTTGAATGATATCGGATTGTGACAAGTGACTGATATATCAATTTAGACAGATCTCGTGAATTCAAATAATGATCTTTACTTTATTTTACTTGTTTTTATGAAAAACCAATTCAGATTAATTTCTCAAACTTTCATTCTTTGAAAACTCGTTTTGATTTTGATTTTAAAGCTGAATGGATGCTTCCAACAAACGATTAGCTCGTTTATGAACATTTGTGGTGTAATTAAAAGGCTCAGGCAAATTGATTTTTACCCGAGCCAGTTAGATTGGAATTAATACTGTTCAATCAGCACTTCAATACGAGGATCGTCCCGCAGCATTGGGTTACCACTCACGATTTTCGATCGTCAATCTGCTCATCAATAATCGATTCAAAGTGCTTCCCCAAAAAGTCGCTGGACACGGTTTTATCCTTGCGCTTGATCAGGTAGCTGGCCAGGCCAAATACCACCCAAATTGCGAGGATCACGTATTCAGCCGGCCACACTAATGAGACCGGTGTCCCGGGAATCAGCGTCAATAAGGCCACTCCCAGCGCTACGACCCCACCAATTGTTGGGGCAATTAAATGTTGATTGCGAAAGCCGCCCTTTAATGTCGGATACTTTCGGCGAATCTTGAGCAAACAAAATGTACTGAATGACCAAGCCAGTGCAATTAGGAAACCGCCCATATCAAGGAAATAGACCAGAGCCCCTTTTCCTAACCAGCCGACACCCAAAACCAATGCCAGTACTAACCACAAAGCATTTGTCGGGGTGCCATACTTTGGGTGAACTTTAGCAAAAGCCTTAGGGAGAATATTCCCCCGTGCCAAAGCGAAAATCAATCTGGGCGCCGCTGCAAATAGCGACAAGAAACTGGTAGCTAACCCCAAGAATGAAATCAGGTAGGCAAAGATACTCAGAATTGGAAAACCGGCTGCTTTGAACGCATCGATGGTCCCCATTTGCATATTGGCGGTTTTTTCCCATGGGTAGACCCACGCCGAGGAAAGGAGCACGGAGCAGTAATAGATCGCTGCAATCACGATTGATAAGACAACCACCAAGCCGATGCGTCTGCGGGGAATGTTGGTTTCCTCGGCCATCACCGCGACCGACTCCCAACCGGTCAAAAACGTCATCGCCGGTAAAATAAAGCGGAATACCGAAGATACCTGATTCTGTCCATTCGAAAACGCTGGCATGAAATTGCTGGCACGCCCACGGACAAAGCCCACGACAACCAGCGATAAGCCTAACCCAACCAGCAATAGGAACAAAATGATTTGTACGTAACCAGTCAATCTAGCGCCCAAATAATTCACCAGGAAAATGAGTAATGTAAAGCCGACCCCAATCGCCAGTTCGGTTAAGTGCACCCGCACACCCGCAAATGTATAATACGGTCCCACTGCAATTTGGGGGAAAATCGTCGAAATCAGTAAACTGGATGCCGTCACAAAGAACGCCAAGATGCTCAGATACGCCCCAAGCAGCGCCCAGCCGGCAAACAATGCCCCTTTCTTACCAAAGGCGGCATACCCGTACACCACTTCGCCGCCAGAACGGGAAAAGATAGTCGACAATTCGGCAAACGACAATGAGACCAATACGGCCAAAGCAGACGCAACCAGCAAGCCGAAGATTTCACCACCGGCACCATAAACTTTGAAAAATTGGCTATTGGTGTAGATCCAACTACTCCCAATAACACCGCCAGCACCAAGCGACACTAAGCCAAAAAAACTAATATTGCGTTTCAATGATCCATCCATGAACGAATCCTCCATCATGACCAATAAATTGCGAATAAATGTTGCACCGTTATTTTAACAAAGGATTGCTAGTTTAGTTAACTAAAATCAATCTGATCAAGCATATTTTCGGTACTATTTTGATCCAGTCAGTCAAATGAACTAATTGCTAGCTTATAAGTGGAGACACCAGAGAGGTATCCGCCGTGGGGTTAATGTCTGTTAAGTATGTAAAAAGATCGGTTGTGACTAAGTATGGAATCAGTTGGGAATACATCAATTCACGTAGTACACGTCCTTTTATGGTATAATAACGTGTGTTACGTGAGGTGATTAATATGGGATCAATCATTGATTCGTTTATGCGGCAGAACAATGGTCAGATAACTGTTGACGACGTTAAGAAGTTAGGGTTAAACCCGCACCTATTGATTGATCTAGCTAACCGCGGCCAACTAGAACGAGTTGATCGGGGAGTTTATATTGATCCAGCGATGTTTGAAGATGATCTGTATATTCTTCAATATCGGTTTAAACGCGGTATCTTTTTTAAGGACACCGCGCTATTTTTGCATCACCTGATTGATCGGACCCCCGATCACTACCAGCTGAACTTTCCGTCTCGGTACCATGCCCCGGCAATCAAACAATACCCGGTTAAAGCTTATTACCAGAAACCAGAATGGTACTCCTTGGGAATCGAAGAGGTACTGACGCCAGGACAACATCAGGTCCGCGTTTATAATATTGAACGCACCTTATGCGATATTTTACGAACCCGCGATGCTTCAGACTCAGAGACGATTCGGCAGGCGATGGTGCGCTACGTGCAACTCAAACAAAAGGACATTGGCCGCTTGATTCAGTACGCTGATTTATTTCACGTGAGGGCCAAAATTAATTCTTATATGGAAGTGCTGCTATGAAGTTAGCCTTTACGAATAGCCAACAATTCAAAGCGAAGGTTCGAAATCTCGCTAAACAAAAACAGACACGACCAAATTCAGGAAGGCTTCCCTTCTCGGATTTGGTCGTGCCTGTTCTTGGTTCTACTGTGAAAACAGCAATCGTTTGGGTATCAGCTTTGGTCGCCATTATATAGCCGAGTGGTGCTCCGCAAAGCAGAAGTCGACACCTAAGCACCACCACCAAAAATCCCAAAACCAGGATTTCTGGTGGTGGAGACTTAGGCTCCGGCTTCTAAGCGCTTTGCTAGGCCCGCTCATCCTCAAAGTGATCATTATGTAACGACACATTTTGCCGCCACTTCTTGCCAATTTGTTCCCACTGAAAGTTTGAACTGACCTTAATTTGCTTGTTCTTCTTATCCACTTCGGTAATCAAAATCAAGCGATGGTCGAATTCACTTCTGGTTCGTTGAATATCTGGTGTATCCATTAAAATTTTGGTGTTCTTGCGAGTAAATCCCCCAAGATCAATCAAATCGTAATCCATAAAATCCCCTCCAAAAAATAGTGTCAGCCTCGCTAAACCGCCAGAGCCTGGCCAGCAGCCCCCCTAATCGTCAGCTCAGGTTTGAGGGAGTTGCGGTTGAGTTGCTTATGAACAGTTTCTACTTAACGAAGCTGGCCTAAAGACACTCTCATTATAAGCAAAGTGACTTGTTAAGCCCAAATTTGAAAGATGTTCAATTCCAGACCAAATTCCTTATAGTCATAATCATTTGTTATCAAGAAATATATGTTAAAATGCAGATACATTTGTGGCGCTTAACCGCTTCATATCAGGGAATTGAAGGCATTATATTAATACAATTATCATCACAATCGTAATTAATTTAAACGAATTGTAATCGTTGACGTCATTTTTTTAAATTGATGCCCCAAAAATATTATTCCTAGTCTTTCTTTTAAAACTCAAAAAGTACGGAAACCACATTTAACAGTGTTGGTTTGTAAAAGATGCGTAATCGCTTATATAGCAGGCGATGGATCCATTTCCTTAAGGTCTAGAACTAATTTGACCCACCTTATTAAATAGCTGATAATTTAGTTGCTAGGGTTTATGATTACAAAGATTTGGGATTACCCCTTTGGATCATTTCATTGTGAAATCTCATCCATTTCACAAACTCAATTGACAGAAATAGGGGTGAGTTATGATGGACTATACATTATTCTTCGAAAAAAATGATCAGTTGGCTTTTTCACTGCTGCAGAAATTCTTCGTCCGGAGAAATATGATTGTGATAGTGTCTTCAATTCTTGACACTTTACCGATATCAGAATACAAGCTTAATCAACTGCTCACAACCATTAACAATGATCTCGCTCAGGTTCACTACAGCAAAAGTCCCAAAATTACCTCACCCGATAAAAACATCCTAAAAGGCGAAAATATTACCACAACGGTCATGAATGAGATCCGGCTCTTGTATCTGAAGCGGTCTGTTCTTTTTGCCTTATTCCAATATAACTTCTTACAAACTAAGACGGTGTCCAAAGCCACTTTCATGAAGCAAAATTTCATTAGTAAAACTAAATTTTACGCGTCCGGCGTGGAACTCAAACAAATTCTAAAGGACTCCGACTTTTATCAGTCGCCAAATATCATTAAAAATCCTGAATATGTGCTTAGACTACACATTTTTGAGTTCTTCTACACCGCCTTTAATGGCATCGACAGTCCGTTTGAGGACATGAATGTCAAAATCAATAACCTCATTATTCGGATCCAAGCGCAATTTTCCTTTATTCTCAAACCCATTCAAAAAAGCAAATTGGAAATCTTTCTTAAAATCTGGATTCTCCGAATGCAAAACGGGAATAACCTCACTGACAAGCTCATTTCGCCAGCAAACATTATGCCGGATGTGACGGAAAAGCTCACCAGCATTCAAACATTCATTCAGGAACAGTTTAACGTTGATGTCAAAAAGGAAGAGTTAAATTACCTGTATACCTTTTTGCTAACCCAAGAATATGTTAACGGCATCCAACGCGTATTAACCAAGGACGATTATCCCTTGGCTTACAAACTGACTAACGACTTGGTGGATCAGATACGAGCGGTCGGGATGCTCAATGACCCAACCAAGTTTGACCCAACCGATTTATATTCCGCGCTGACCTGCATCCACTTGCGGTTTATTACGCTATACATTGAACCAACCACATTCATTTCACTGGAACAAGTCAGCTTTTTCCAGCAAACTTATCCGATTTTCCACACAATTATTAATCGTTACATCAACGACATCAAAAGTAAGAAACTGATGCGGCTCAATCAGCGCGAATCCGCCAACCTTTATTTCGACTATATGTTTGCCTTCATTACCACCATTCCAAAGGACTTGCTGCTGGATAAGGTGCATATCTGTGTCGATTTCTCTCAAGGCAGCATTTATAACAACTACATCATGAGTACCTTGGAAGGGTTCGCGAATGCCAACATTGTGATTGAATCCAACCTTTCCAGAACCACCGACATCTATTTATCAGACTTCTATTCCACTAGTGTCAACAAATCCCAAACCGTTTGGCGGGACCCACCCTCACCGGATGACTGGGCTGACCTCGGGGATAGCATCGTGCGTCTTAAACAGGCTAAAGTTAACAACCTGACCGATCAAAATTCACCATTATCCAGGGAGGATCCTGACGATGGAACACCAAATCCACACTTATAAAAAAGTCGTTTGGCTGGGGATGCTGCCCTTACTCTGGAGCGTCATCAATGCAGCACCAGTCAATGTTTCAGCTGATGACTTCACAACTACCTCGCAAACAACGGGGGATGCTGGCACTTCTGCAACCGCAACAAGCCCTGATTCAACTCAAACTGCAGCAGCTGAAACCAGTTCCACTGACAGTGGGGCCACCGCCACCCCAACAGCAACGGTTGACTCAAATACCACCAGCGATGCAGCAGCCCCAACCAGTACCACTTTGGCATCCCAACCGATAACTGCTGATAAAGGCACCACCCCTCAACCGACCTCTCAGCCGGCCGCTGTATCATCTGAAGCTCAGGCCACTTCGACTTCGACAGCAACTTCCGCTTCAACAGCGAGTTCAGTAGCTTCAAATCAATCAAGCGCCGCCAGGGCAGCAAAATCCACGACTGACCCATCAACTGTCTCGACCGACAGCATCAGCAATCCCAATCGTAACGTTTCAATTCCCATCACTGAAGATAAGGTCACTGAGTTGAACACGATGCTCAACCAATATTTAACCAAATTCAACGCCGCCAACCAAGCTGATTATCAACTGCTAAAAAGTTATCGGTTCACAAGCAGCATCGAAAATGAGCTGATTGAGCCAACAACTGACGTGACTGACGGCAATAGTTTGTTGGCTAACCTCCGAAAATTACTGACCGATTTTACCAACGACAACCGAATTTACCTGCTTAAAAATTATCAGGGGGTCGATATTTCCTTTAATTTAACGACCAAAAATCATACCTTCACCAATTACGGCAAGATCTTAACCATCCCCGTGTACATTGTGAACACTGATGAAGCTGGCAACCAAATTGGCGACCCGATTCCAGTGAATGCAGCCGATAACGCTGGCCTGGAATACGGCGGCAGTTGGACCACTCAATCGACAGACCTTGCTGGCTATCAGTTGGTGAGTTCCCCAACGAGCTTAAGTGGCAAATGGGACAGTTCCTTTGACTATGGCTTGCTCAATGATAAGGGGCAACTAATCCTTAAGTACGTCTACAAGAAAACGCCCGTTACCCCACCAGTGACTCCGGTTACACCGATCACGCCCGTTAATCCAGAACCGACACCTAGCCAGCCCATTACGCCTAATCCACAACCAACGGCGCCCACAACCGTTGACCAACAACCGGCAGTCATCGAACCTACGACCATCACGCCAACGGTGACTAACGAACGGCAAAATAATTCACCACGGCTCATCGAGGTACCTAAGACGACTTTCAGACCAGCTAAAAAGCTGGGTAAAACAAGAACTAAGCCAGCCTCCGCAACGATGGCTCCTGAAGCCGGGATCGCGGTCGCCACTGCCGAAAAGGTCACGCAATCAGACCCCTTCACTTTGATTGCGAAATACACTTTGCCGATAACTGTTGCCTCACCAACGCTAGCGCCGACACAGACGACCCAAGCCCCGCAGCGATCGCTAAAAAGCAAGCCGCAAAAGGCCCGAGTCAAGCGAATCACCCCGGTTCTGGACACTAATGTGCCTAATCCAATGAAGGAACTCGCAGCTAACCTTAAATTATCGGAATTACAACAACCCAACCCCGCCAAAATAACCAATCCTGTTCTCCAACCTCATCAAGTTGTCAAACAGCTTCCTGGTGGCAATCCCGCTCATACTCAACTGGGCCAGTTTTTCGCCGTGTTGAGTGGCACGATTAATTTTGGCACCGCTAACAAGGACAGAAGCAATTGGCGGGAACCCTTCTCATAAAATTAACTTTGGATGGTGACTTATGACCCATTATTTTATTACTTCTCAAATTGACGATTACACCTCCGCAATTGAAATCGCGGAGATCCAGCGCCTGCATTTGTTTGACGATCTGGGTCAGCCAGCCTATATTGTCACCAAGAATGATGTCAGAAACGCTGCCAGAACTTGGCAAAAATTAGGAATTGCCGGTCGAGTCATCAACCTGTTTCAGTATTTTCAAGGAGGTCAGCCAAGTATGGAACCCAGCGCTGACACGGCCACTTTGATCAAGCAGCTCACCAATCTGCCGATCCACGACAACGTGGGGCTGGTTGACGGCAAAGTCCGAGTCAAAATTACGCTGGCTAATTCTGAAATTGATTACGTCGATTACATTGATCAGTGGGGCTTTACTGACCGCCGCGATTTTTATGAGGGCAACCGGCTGTCCTACTCAGAATATTTCGATGACGGCGGTAAGCTCAATAGCCGCGCCTATTACGATCAAGCCGGCAAAGCGGTAATTGTCTTGCGCTACCACGGTGGCGCCAACAACCAGCCCGTCCTGAGCTTGATCATGTTGACCCACGATGGTCGCCACTTGCAATTCGACGACCTCGATCACTTGATGGCCTACTTTTTGGATTGTCTGGCCGTCTCAGACGATGACCCCCGTTTCTATTGCGACCGTGAGGACATTGCGGTCAAGCCATTCAAGTTAATGCAGCGGCCCGCCAAACGTTATGTGATCCTTCATTCCATCTTCACTGAAAATGCCCAACGGAACGGGAAATTTTACCCGTACGTCAAAATCATCTCAACAATGACTAATAAGTTAACCGGCATTATTTCATCAACGATTAACGAAACCGCTGACGTCCATGCCCGAATCCCAGGCACCAACGCTTACACGGTGCCGGTCAGCTATCTGCCAAACAAGCGGTTCAATGCCCACTTTGACTTTAGTAACCGCAAACCTTACCAGCTTATTGCAGTGGCACGGGTCACCAAATTAAAGCAACTAGATCATATTATTGATATCACGCGATCGCTGCATGAGATCTTGCCATACGTTGACCTCAAAATTTATGGATACGAGGATTCTACTAGCGATCCGACAACCGTCAACCAGCTTCATCGCTCGGTCATCGACAATCACGCCGACTCCTTTATCCATTTTTGTGGTTATCTCCAGGACTTAACGGCCGTGTACGAAACCGCCGACCTATTGGTATTAACCAGCCAGTACGAGGGCTTTTCGATGGCCGTTTTAGAAGCGCTCGGTCACGGCTGCCCGGTTGTCAGTTACGATATCAACTATGGCCCTTCTGAAATGGTCAAAAATGGCGTCAACGGCCAGCTAATCAAGCCTGACGACACCAAGGCACTGTTTGAAACCATCAAGCACCTCTTGATGAACCGCGATTTGCTGAAAACGTATAGTGAACAGGCAATGGCGCCACTGCACAAGTTTTCGGAAGACGCCGTTAAACAGGATTGGTTGAAAGTGATTAATGAAAAGTGACGGATGAAAACACAAAAAAGAAGCTCCGCGTAAACAGAACTTCCTATCTAATAGAACGGTAATTTAACGTTGTTTGATAACCGCTTGCTGATGATGAGGTGGTTATTTTTTTGCTGGTTTTGATGCAGCTCAACACTCATGCGATCAACATGATACCCCTGTGGGATGTAAAGAACACCGCCAGACATTAACAACTATTTAAGAGCTAGATTGTTTCCAATGTACGTCATACGTAGTACAATACAACGCAGAGGTGATTACTATGGCAAGAATTGAAGTTAGAATTGATGACGATGTCAAAGAAAAAGCAGTTGCAGAATTAACCAAACATCAGATTACACTGTCAGCCTTTGTGAAAGCCCAGGTGGCTACTGTGGCAACAGATGGGCTTCCTCGTTACTATTCAATGCCAAATGTCGAACAAAATAAGGCAATTCAAGAGATTGCTGATGATATTAAAGGCAAAAAGAAGTTACCAGGCGCTACCAACTCAGATGAATTGGAGCGGCAGTTAGGCGATTAAATGAATGAAGTCAGATTTACCGCAGTGTTTAAAAACCCAACAAAGCCGTTAGCTGAAAAAAGCTGACGATTTTTTGTTTAAAGACCGCTCAAAACACCTATTCTGTCTCCCGATCATGACCATCAGCAACTTCACTTTCTAAATCTTTGATATATTTTTTGAAATCCTTCGCGGATCCATCTCCAATGGTTTTTGCTTGTCCATGTTCTACTTCGTACTTGGCTTCTAAAGCACTAGGAGAATTTAAGTAATCATTCTCACCCTCGGCGATATTCGCAAGGGCATATTGAACATAATCAGACAAATTAAGCCCAACTTCTTCCAATCTTTCCTGCGCCTTTTTCTTGACGACCGGAGAAATTCGGACACTGATTCTATCAACTTTTTGTTTCATTTTTGACATACAGAAACCTCCCGTCATACCTATATCACCCATAAATTATCATTAATATATTTGATTTGCGATGTGGGGTCAAGCAACTGCCTCCCGACCTACCAACAAAAAAGAGGCTCCAGGCACCATCCAGGTTACCTCAGCCTCCATCACACATCTCTAAAATTATCCATCAATATCTTACTTCACCAATCCATCCCTCACAATCACCCCATCACGAACTGCCAACACCACGCGATTACCATCCTTCAAAACGAGGCGATACCCTTTCTGCTTGAGGGCTTTGTCAATGGCCTTGGAAGCATCGGTAAAGCTTGCCCTGATTGTTTTCAGGGCCTTTTTGTTTTGCTTGGGGTGTTTGCGCACGATCTTCAGTGCTTGATGGTAGTCATGCTTTTTTACTTGGACCACGTAGGTTTTATTGGCCGCGTCAAATGTAACCGTGCCGATGTCGTCGCGATACGTGTTCCTTAATTCCTTTAGAATCCCCTTTTCGCGCAACGCCTGTTTTTGCTGGGCGCTTTTTTGTTTGGCCCGGGCATTAAAATAGGTCGTCCCTTTTAATTTACCTGAAGTTTGGGTGACCTTACTCTGGGCAATCGACCGGTTATTGTATGCATGAACCCCGTAGGCCACACTCACAATCAAGCAACCCGCGGCAACAATCGTCCAGAATGCCATCAAGCCAGTCGGGCCATCATGCGTCCCGGCCCAAATCCAAGCACCGATGCCGATCAGGGTTAAAATTGCGAACACAATTGCAATAATGGTGACAATCATCGGTCGTCACCCCAATCACAATAACGAATTCCCTCAAAATTGAACATCTAAACTCCCCCTCACTTTACCACTGGTACCTTCGCTGAACTTGTGACCCAAACGACGCTTTGCAGCCAGCGGCCAATCTTTTCAAGTAGTAACTTGACGTTGTTCTCGATGCTTAACCACGGCAGCCAGTAATACTGGTTCTTGGCAGGATTCGCCGGACTCACGACGATCTGAAATAAGGGCGTGGTGACTTCGGTTGAAATCGGCAGCCGCCGCAATTGCCAGTCAATACTCATGAAACGAGTCATCAAACGCTGCTGCAGCACGCCGATCACGTAATCGTCCAATTTGTTCGGATAACTGACTTCAACGTGTTTTTGCGAGATAAAGGGTGCCAAGTACCGGCTCAATACCTGCGTCATCTCGTCAGCGAATTGGGTTAACTCCGGAATGTCCTTGGTCAAAACCGCAACGATGTGCTTCAACTCCGGAATGGCTTCGACCTCATCAGGCTCATTGAGCTTAATCGGCGGCTGCTTTAACAGAATCGCAAATTGAATCGATTCCATTAAATATTCATCGAGTTCTTCAAAATACAGTGGTGATCGATACACCTGCAGCCGCGTGATAACGGTTTTGACCACCAGTTGAATCAAGTATGGTAACACCGCTCGCTCCTTGGGCCGCACCAGCTTGGTGATGTGAGTATCCACAAAATAGGGACTGTAAGTGACCATGTATTGCAGCCAGTAGACCTCGGCCAAATTAAACTGAATGTTCCGAGATTTAGCCGGCAGGCTGGTAAATCGCATCAGTTCGTTGCGATTTGACTTCGGTGACGGTTGGGATTCCTGGGTCAAATACTTGTACTTGCTCAATCGAATGGCGGTCACTTGTAAAAAGCGCGTCACCGCGTGGGATTGTTTCACTTTGGCTGGCACCGATTTGGCCAAGGCCTGCAAATAATTGTCTTCATCGGCGGTTAACTTCAGATCTTCATTACCCAACTCACAAAGCTGCCAGCCGAAGATTCGAATGAGTCGTTCATCCCCCTGAATCTCGTTGGTCCGCATGTTATAAGTCAGGTTGTGATCGGCTAACCACTTCACAAAGGGGGTCAGCCGGGTCAAAATCGTGGTGTTCCCAACCGGCAATAATGGCTTGGGCTGCTCGCGGATCGCTGCTAACAGGCACCTGTACGCCACTGAATTGCGAACCAACGTCTGGGTCAAGACCCGATCGATCCAGTCACACTGATCAACCAGCGCCTGCTTGGAAATTTTCTTGCCAGTAATGGCTTGATAGTTGGTGACCAGCCGACGATAGACTTGTTGCGTTGAGACGTAAGGCCATTTTAATAGCTTGGACAATTCGGTAAATTCAACCCGGCGTTGCGACCGAATCGCTTCGATTAATTGAAGTTGCCGGCGCTCAGGGTTGGTTAGCAACATATCGATAAACATAGGGTCAACTTCTTTCTAAAAAATAAGAGTGGTGAGGTAGGCGTTTTGATCCCAGAGTGTAAGGCAAACAGCTATTATTCCTGATTTTGGGAATGATAGCTGTTTGCCTTACGCGGCCGGGATCAGCCGTCTGAACCACGTTTAATCAATGTATCAGTGGTGCTCCAAAGGGAGCGCTCCCTCATCACTCCACGAATTCATTTAAAACTTAATTTCTTTTTTCCATTTCTTAATTCCAAACAATCCCATCAATCCAGCCAATGCGACACCAATCAACGAAGCGATTGCCGAATGACTGTCACCAGTTTGTGGTAAGGTTGTGGCTTTTTCGATCTGTTGGTTTTGCGGAAACTTGCGATTCTGGCCAGTTTGCCCATTGCCAGTCACTGTTGAATTTAACTTGGTGACGCCAGTGCCGTTCTTGGTGTAGCCAGCGCCGCGACCAGCACCGCGAGTCTGATTACCATTTGGCTTCGTAACCCTCTGAGAAGCACCCAGCTTGTTATTATTCTGAGTCGCCTTCTTGGTCGTTTTGCCATTCTTAGCAGTCTTTTTGGCGGATTTCTTGGCCCCCTGCTTCTTCGTTGTCGTCGACTTAGCCTTCTGATCGCCGCTATTAGTCGTATTCTGGTCGTTATTCCCAGAAATGGTTGTGCCGTTGGTGGTTGTCGAGTTGGAGTTGCTACTATTGTTGGTGTTGTTACTTGGGGTGACCGAGCCACCGCCGTTACCACCATTACCACCGTTGCCGCCACCGTTATTGACAGCGACATACCGGATTGAACTAACAGCCCCGGGGTTGGTAATGGCTGGCAAGACATAGCCGCGTGACGGATTCTGACTGTCCACCAGCGTTAAATTGCCGTTCGGACCGACGGCGTAGTAGCCGCTAATATATGGAACAACTTGATTGGTTGGCGCACTGACCTTGGTTGGGTCGGTGTGGTCCACTACATAGGTCACGTTGGTCACCTGACCAGTTGGCGAAACGATGGCGTAGCTGCCGACCTTGTTATAAACGTATTTTACAGTCACGTTGGCGTTGCCGATCTTGCCAGTGGCGTTCGTTGGCATCGCGGTTAAGTAGTAGCCGTCAATATATTTAGCAGTGGTGGTGTAACTGTCATCAGTCTTCAAATGATCACCAGAAACTGGATCGGCGAGTTGCTTACCCGCCTCATCGACATAAATTGCCTGCCATGAGAAATCATTGGCAACAATCTTGAATTGACCAGCCTTCACCGTAATCATGTAGTTCGGATTGGCCGCATCAGTTGCCGTGACGGTAATGGCGTAAGTGTCCGGCGTTTCACCAGCTGCCCGGGTCACCGTATAAACGGGCTTTACCCCAGCCGTTGGCAAACCAATGACCATTGCTGTGAAGGTTGGATCAGCTTGGCCTTGAACCTTACTTGCATCGTTGGCGGTAATCGTAATCGCTGCCTTATTGATGGTAACCTTGCCACCAGTCACGTCACTCGTTGCTAAAGTCGTGCCATCATTGGCATCGGTAATCTTCTTAATGCCGGCAGCGTTCAAAGTCACTGTGTATTGGCCAGCATCAGCCTTCACTTGACTCCAGTCGAAGTCAGCAGCCGTGAAGGTTGGGGTTGCCAACACGGATTTACCACTCAAAGTAACGGTTGGCACGTCTTTAAAGGTAGTTGTACCATCATAAGTCTTGGTAACATCTCCAACCTTAGCTTTAATTGCAACAGTGGTTGGTGTCTTAGAAGCTGTCCAAGATCTATGATTTTTGATATACTTCTATGTAAAAAGCGAGTTTAAGCTATGAAAAATTATCCCAG